>JAPLCS010000308.1 GCA_026392145.1 Fimbriimonadales bacterium
AGACCAGTTCCACCTCTCAACTTGCCTATGGGGTTATCCGAATAGTTGTATCTCACTCCTTTTGGAGAATCAACCAATTTTGAGCTCACGCTTATTCCTCTCCCCTCTACCATTGCTTGGGCAGGTTGCCATTTCCCAGTGGAATCTAGGAGTTCAAATCCTACTTGGTTTTGAGTAGGCTCTAGCAGCAAGTCGCCGTATGTGTTTTGGAAAATGACTCGTACGGTTGGACCGATGACTTTGAAACTTGATGCAAGTGGGAAAAATGAGTTTGTTGATTTTTCATAGGCTCTGTTTAGAGCAAGGTTTGCAAGCCTTCGACCAACTTCTAGTTTTTTTGTTGGATGAATCGTATTCGGATCACTTAGATCGGTAGTAACTACCATCCCCGTGTAACTGCGGTCTAGGCCAGCGTCTTGTGACTGTCTAAGTCTTGCCCAAGTGAGAGAGTTCTTTGTAGGGATATCTTTAACATTGAATCCTGGAAGTTGCACATATAAGAATGGTAGCGATGGACGAAGCCATTCCTTTCTCCAACTATCAATTAATGCATTGAAAGCAGGTGCATATTGGTCAGGGCGGTCCACATTCGCCTCGCCTTGATACCAAAGTACACCTTTTATTGGCAGGAATTGAATCGGTGAAATCATACCGTTATAGGCTCCTGCCAAAGCATTTCGATCACCGGGACCCAAAGGACGGATGGGTCTCGCTTCATACTCTCGATCTGAGACTTCGATGAGTTTTTCCACTTTGGATTTCCATTCTCCGGCAAGACTCATGGGAGAAGTGGCTTCAGCGGGAGCGACATCGAGAGTTGGCCCAAGAACACCACCTTCTCCTGAGCGATTCCACACACGAATGGCTATTTGGTTGATGCCTTCTTTCAGAACTCCTGGTCCGATATAGTAAGCCCTGAGTGAGTCTTTGTTTAAGGTGGAACCGACTTTAAGTCCATTCACATAAGTTTGATCATCTGTTCCCACAAAGCCAAGCCTAATTCTCAGTCCCTTTCCAGTCCATTCCTGTGGAATTTGAAATTGTTTTCGGTACCAAATTGCACCATCCACTTCTCTCCCTTCTTCCGATTCCCAGGATCCAGGCAGACTACTTCGATTCCAGGAAGAATCATCAAATCCGAGTTTTGCCCAGCCTTTGTCATATCCCTCATTTCCTGTGTCCTGTTTTTCGTTGAGGGCATCCCAAGCATTGGCTTCGGTTTGCCATTTGGCAAGTTTGTCTGCAAAGTTAGTTTGTCTTAGTCGATAGTCTTGAATAAGTGGTTGGAGGACAGCTACACGATTGAGCGCTCGTGTGCTCATCCATGATTCAATTCGAGTGCCGCCCCAAGTTGCTTGGATAATACCAATGGGTACTTGTAGTTTTGAATGGAGGTCTATCGCGAACGAGGTGCCGACGCCTGTCCATCGGTTAATTCCTTTGGGGTCTCCAACGTTCCATTCTCCTTGAACTTCGGGCTTTTCGAATTCTGAACTCACTTGTTTGACTTTGAATAGTCGAATTCTTGGTGAGATATTTTTACGTATTTCATCAGCCTCAGCGCACTTCGCTACGGGCCATTCCATATTGCTTTGACCGGAGCACACCCAGACTTCGCCAACGAGAATATCCGAGGCTGAAACGGCTTCTTTTCCAGATTTTGCTAGAAGGGTAAACGGTCCACCTGCGGGTCTAGGTTTGAACTTAATGGACCAATTTCCTAGGGAATCCGCCACTGTGGAGCCGAATTCTTCTGCAAACTGAACTTGGACTTTTGCTGACGGCCTTGCGTAGCCTTTGACGCAAATAGTCTGAGATCGCTGCAACACCATATGGTCGGTAAACAGTGAAGAGAGGCGCAACACTCCTTCTGGGTTTGCGATACCTGCGGTTGCAATAATCCACGCAGCAATCATAAATCGTGCATAAATTCCCAAAT
>JAPLCS010000211.1 GCA_026392145.1 Fimbriimonadales bacterium
AGAAACCCACGGAAACGGGCGGTACATAATTCCATTTTTCCAATAAATATCAGAGTGAGCTAGATGATAAAAATTGTCCGTATCGTTTGGTTGACGTACAACTACAAACAATCCGATACAAAAAACTAATGAAGCTAGTACGTACCAGACGAACTTATTCGCATTAGCTGACCGACTTGACATTTCTCAACAAGTACGCCCCGAACGCAAAACAAATACTGCAGACCACAAAAATAGAGGCGTAACCCTCAGTGGTGTACCGAACGGACTCTCCAACTCCAGACTTGCCCGGGAGAGAAATCAGCCACCCAGCGATTGGAGCCATAAGTGTCTGAGGCAGAGTCATGGCAACGTGCCATACGGCCATATCTTTCCCCTGATTAGTTCCCTCGGGCAACACATCAGTTCCAAGTGCATAATCCACGCTGATATAAGCACCGTATCCAAACCCAAATAACGCTCCTACGACCAAAGCTAATTTGACATCATGGCAAAGAATGAACAGCGGGGCAACAACCGTGATGAGCCCATTAGCTAAGAAAACCACCTTCTTTCGCCCAATCTTGTCGGAAAGTTTCCCGCCGTAGTAACCAGTAAAAGAAGAAACGATGAGTATGATTCCAAGTAACTGAGGAGCGACTGAATCAACTTTGTCTCGTTCGACACCCACAACATCAACCAAGTAATACTTTATGAATGGCTGGATAGCATAGAAACCAAGCATGACGAGAAAGCGAGTAATCCAAACCCAAGCAAAATCGGGATATTTCTTTGGATCGATCCAAAGGGATTTAAGATAAGCCCTGAAATCAAACGCATCCTTGTTTGTATGTTGCTTTTCCTGAATTCCAAAATAGGTCCAAGCACCAACAATCAACATAACGCCCATGATCGCGCCATATTTCATCAGCGGTGCCAACTTACCAAGAAGCATGCCAACCGCCACAGCTCCGACGAGTGTTCCAAGCTGGGTCATCAAGGCCATGAATCCAGAGGCTTTTCCTCTCTCATTTTCAGGCACGATGTCCGGGATGACTCCCATATAAGCACCGGTGGCAATATTATTTCCAACCTGAACTAAAACATATGCAAGGCAATAGAGAGGAACCGACTTAAAAACCGACACACCAAGTGCCATTCCAAGTAAACCAAAAACGTTCACCAGGACACCGGTAGCAATGTAAGGTTTTCTTCGACCTTCCGGCCGAGTACAGCGATCAGATAAGGCCCCGGAAATAAGCGGAACCAGAAGAGCAGGAAGAGCTCCAAGAGAAACTATCAGACCCAAAGCCTGAGCTTTCTGGTTCGGCAGCAGAGTTTCAATATCTCCCGGAAGAAGAAGGAGCAAAATCGCACCCCAATGGAAATTGGTGGCGAACCAGAAGGACGAAATTGTGAGATGCTGAAGGTTAGATAATTTCGATTTTACGGGTGAATCGGACACGCTTTCAAGCGAATCGCTCATACGTTCCTCAACGCATACTCATAGTCATCCAGTTCATCAATATCAAACGCAAGTTCAGCCGGACCACCCCGAACAACCGCGATTTTGCATCCTATGAGCTCCTCACACTTAGCTTTAACCTCGGTACTCGATATTGACTTAGTAATAACTTTCAAGAGAAAAGGGAAGCCTAATAGCTGAGCAAGCTTAAATACATTCTTACGATTCGCGACCACCTTTTCAATTTGAGGAATCAACTTTACAAATACATCAGGGCGAACAAAGTAAGCACACCCAATAGTAAATTCACCATCACTTAACTTGGCAAAAGTACTTTTTGAACCGGGGAACCTATCTAAATATTCTTCCTTGGTGACCAAAGGCACAACAATGTCTGCATCGGCAGGACACATATCTATATATCTCAACAGTGCCTTTTCGTCCACATAAGGCAAATCCATCGTAAGAATCAATACATGCGACGCATCAGAATTCAGAGCCTTCAGTTCTCTCATTCCCATGGAAACATTGCGGGTTAAATCACCTGTATCGCTGATGGCACTAGTCACGAAAGTCCGAAATGTGTCCTGGACATCTTTGGCACCAATGAGCACCATCTTTCCAACACGATTTGTTTTCTGACAAGCCTCAATCGACTTTAATCCAACAACATTGTCTTGAGCCTTGATGAGAGCTTTGTAGGGTGTCAGAGCAACTCGTGCAAAGTGGTCATCAAGCACACCACCAGCCGGCAAAATAACATCAAAATTCTCCAATTCTTCCAATCCCCGTCGTAGTTTAGACGATTTAACCGGCTGACTTGAACTTAGATTTTTCGTGATTTACCGTGGTGCTCGGAAGGCATGGCAAATGGCAATTGCCAATGCATCCGCTACATCATCAGGTTTGGGATCTTCCTTCAAGTTCAAGAGCTTACGAACCATAAAAGTCACCTGATTCTTATCAGCCGAACCGTTACCAACCACACTTTGTTTTACTTCGGGCGGAGAATATTCACTCCACTCAATGCCAGTGTGGGCAGCTGCCAAGAGTATTGTCCCTAGGCTTTTTGCAACATCCATACCCGTGGTCACATTCTTAGTAAAAAATAGTCGCTCTGTGGCCATTGCATCAGGATGATGTTTTTCAATGAGTTCAACAACACCACTGTGAACGAGTTGCAACCGCTCCGGCATCAGAACGCGTGGGGTCTTTATCAGTCCGTAATCAATGCATTCTAGCTTAGAACCGATTCTCTTAATAACCCCGTATCCAATTCGCTCCAAACCGGGGTCAATTCCTAGAATAAGCATAAATAAACGCCACTCGGCACAACATGAGTGTAGCACGGTGATAATTTCAGCTCATGAATTCTGAACGTTCAAACTCACCAAGTGCCAATCGTGGTTCCATTCAGACTCACAAGAGTAGTAGGTGTCAACTGAACCTTGTATACCGGCCGGCCACCTCCAATTGTCAACATATATGCACTCAAGGAAATAGACCGATAATCTGGATGCAAATTAAAATAAGTGCTTACCACCCGTTTGCTCAAATACGGTCCTTTCCATCGACCAGCTGGCAGAGAGATTGTCGTTGCATTGTCATCATAACATTGTGAGGGTGCGGTTTGGCTGTCAATAAGGGTTGCCATTGTGGGATAGCATCCACAATCGGCATAAAACTGGTCAGCGGCTCCACGATAAGCCTTAAGTGAAGCTTTCATGGCGCTTTCAGACGAGCGCTTCCAACTATCATTCACTTTGGGAATAGCGATTGTAGCCAACACTGAGACGATGATGATGACAATCAGAAGTTCCACCAAAGTAAAAGCTCTAACACGCAACCTCACCTCATCACCCAAAAGAATTTTTCCGTAAAATAGTTTATTTTTTTCTGGAACTATTGCGAGGTGAATACAAATCAGACAAACATCTTCACCAAGTCGATATGTTAGTTCCATCCAGTGCTAAAACGCTTCCACTGCTAGAACTTAAGTAATAATTATATCTAGGTCTGGGTGAATAGCCAAAAATTTGAATCTGAAGGATCATTTGAAGTCCTCTGTAGTGAGAATGCAAAAATCGATTTTCATCCAATCCTGCTTGATTTCTAAGATAAGGTCCTCTCCAAGTACTTGCAACTAAGCCTCTCGTACCAAACGCATGATCTGTGTAACAACGAGAAGGTGCCGTCATAAAATCTGTCCATCGCATCCCGGTAGATTTTGAGCCGTGACCTTAAAGAACTTTCACTAGCCCTTCGCCACGATTCATTAACTTTAGGAATGGCGATAGTAGCCAATACCGAGACGATGATGATGACAATCAGAAGTTCCACCAATGTAAAAGCTCTAACACGGAACATCACCTCATCGCCCACAATAATTTTTCCGTAAAATAGTTTTTTTTTCTCTGGAATTATTGCGAGGTGAATTCAGATCCAACAAACATGTTCACCAAGTGGATATATCAGTTCCATTTAACGCTCGAACAATCCCGCTGCTCGAATTCAATATATAATGGTATATAGGTCTGGGTAAACCACTGGTATAAGCAACACCATAAATTTGAAGACCCCGATAGTGAGGATGCAAAAAACGATTTTCACCCGAACCAGCTTGATTCCTCAGATAAGGTCCTTTCCAGGTACTTGCAACTAACGCCCTCGTACCAAACGCATGATCTGTGTAGCAGGTAGCGGGTGGCGTCTGTAGGCCAACGTGATCAGCATGCGGATAGCAGCCGCAATCAGCATAAAATCTGTCCTTCGCATCTCGGTAAATTTTGAGCCGTGCCCTTAAAGAACTTTCACTAGCTCTTCGCCACGATTCATTAACTTTAGGTATGGCAATGGCCGCCAGCACCGAAACAACGATGATGACTATCAACAGCTCTACTAAAGTAAAAGCACGTTTCCCCATAATCCTAAAAGCCTAGGAATAATTACCTCGTACAACTTAGAGAGAACCAAGTACCTTTGAGTGGTTATCCAAAAACGTGCAAGTTGCTATCTAAATCGCCAAATGACTTCGCCAAACGTATTCAAACGATTAGCAGAATAAACCTTGGCATGTCCATCCGCAAACACAACGGGAGTGGTACCGTTGTTCCTTCCGTCCGACCGGAACCGTGCGTAAACAGGTTTCAAACCGCCCGCAGAATTGCCCGTGCAATTTGAGAGCACGCCTGACAGAGGACAAGGAGAACCGACAGGTAAAAGACCGGACGTCGTACACAGATTTACATCTGCAATGAGTGGTAAACCTCGACTGTAATTCTCGGCAGTGGTTCCAGTCGTTGGTTGCGCTCCGTTATACGGATTAAAAACGTATCCCCGCTCCTTTCCATTCACACTATTTGGCGTGGTCACCACAAGACCAGTTCTTGCAGAATCTTCAGCCTGACTAAAATTGGCAGAAGAAGTAAAACCCTCTGTGCCAGGCAATGCAGCACCCGGAACAGCAGTTGAAAGCGGATCAACCCCTGTCGCATCACTGTAACCTATGCTCTGCTTCCGTCGTGTGGACCAATTGGCGGCAAACGTCGAATTGGATGCCGCCGGAGATACAAAAATATCCTGATTTTTCACATAAGGGAATAAACCTTCAGTCCAAATAACAGGATCAACAGCTGGGTTGGTAGTTCGCATCGAAGCAGGTACAAAACTGTCATCATTGTCTCCCGCATAAATCATGAGCGAGGTACCAATTTGCTTCATCTGTGCGAGAGCTTTCGTTTGTTTAGCTGCTTCCTTAGCCTGGGAAAAAACGGGAAAAAGAATTGCCGCCAAAATCGCAATGATTGCAATAACCACAAGTAGTTCAATCAGTGTAAAAGCTCGTCTCACAGAAGAAACTATACTGCGTTTTCTTGTAAAATGACACCTTCATGGGAAGAATTGTCGTACCAGAGGCTGAAGCCCTACTCGATGTTGAATTGAAGGTGCTTGATAAGGGTTTTGTTCGCCTTGTGGACTACATGGGAGGCGACCAACGAATCGTCCAAGCCGCTCGTGTCAGCTATGGTGCAGGTACAAAATCAGTTCGACAAGACCGAGCACTGATTCACTATTTGATCAAGCATTGGCACACCTCTCCGTTCGAGCAAGTTCAACTCACCTTTCACGCAAAAATGCCCATATTCATTGCCCGACAATGGATACGACATCGAACTGCCCGATTGAATGAAATTTCTGGTCGATACAGCATCATGAAGGATGAATTCTATCTGCCAGATCCAGACAAGGTTTCTTTCCAAAGCACTGACAACAAGCAAGGAAGAGGTGAAACACTTCCTTTGGACCAAGCTGAAGCCGTTATTGCACAATTAGAAGCGGATCAAAAGCATCTATATTCCGAATACACCAAGATGATCGAAGGTGGAGTAGCGAGAGAACTGGCCAGAACCAATCTCCCACTCTCCTTATACACAGAATGGTACTGGCAAATAGACCTTCACAACCTATTTCACTTCATTCGACTACGTGCAGATTCTCACGCACAATATGAAATTCGTGCTTACGCCGAAGCACTGGCACAATGTGCAAAGGCAGTCGCCCCTATGGCGTTTGAAGCATTTGAAGAACATATCCTCGGATCAGTGACGTTCAGCCGAGCAGAAGGAGAAGCACTCAGCAGAATGCTGGCGGGTGGAGAAGCTGGTCTAGAAGAAAAGCCACTCAAGGTTCTCATGGACAAGATTGAGAAGATGCGATCTAATCAACCGTCAGAAGCTCCAGATGATCTCCAAGTACCTTAATTAAAATCGCTTCAACCACATCTGGCAAGAAGTAAGTGAGAAGTCTAATCTTCTAACTTGCGACCGTAACCATCTATCTTAACCTGGCCGCTAAGCATGAGAACACCATCAATGATGGACCAAACATGAAGGAAGCCACAGGTAACAAAAGTCAGCATCAGTTGAATGGTTCCGAGCGCCGCATAGCCTAAATAAAATCTCCCACCTCCAGGAATAATGATAGAGAGGAGACCAGCAGTCGTTCGGTCCTTATCGCTGGAGTATTTTGTCATGGACCTAGAAAAAGACTGACCTACATACATCGGGTTAGCAGATAACGGTGGTTGTCCATAGACTGGAGGTTGATTAACAACTGGATTGGCAAAACCTTCCACCGAGGGTTGAGTCAGTATGGGTGGAACCGGACTTTGAACATATTTGTCAAACAGTGTCAACAATTCGGGGACAACACTGGCTGGAACCCAATCTGGCATACCAGGTCGCCAAACGTAAGTAGTACGTTCAATAACGCCTGCCTCAATAAACTCGTCAAACTGCTCAGTCGTTAAGGGACCAAGCTGTCCATACGTGCCCACATAGTACCAACTAGCTGCCTCACTCATTTCGTATTTCTAGCTCTTATACTCCTAGTTTAACCCGACCGTTGAGTTCTAGGACTATTTCCCCTGCTTCATTCTTGGTCATTTTCTCGGTATCTTATAGGTTCATGTCAGTTCGTGTACGATTTGCACCGAGTCCCACAGGTTTGCTCCACGTAGGAGCACTAAGGACAGTACTTTACGATTATCTTCTCGCAAAGAAGCAAGGTGGTCAGTGCATCCTTCGAATTGAAGATACCGATCGATCTCGCTACAACGCAGAAAGCGAAAATGAGTTCGTTGAAACCCTTCGTTGGGTGGGAATCGCCTTTGACGAAGGTCCACATGTAGGCGGAATTCACGCTCCCTATCGACAGTCTGAGCGTCAAGAGGCTGGAATCTATCAAAAGTGGATAGATGAATTACAGGCTAAAGGACACGCATATAAGGCGTTTGAAACAAGTCAAGAACTTGACGAAATGCGAGAATTCCAGCAAGTGAACAAAGTGCCCGTTGGTTACTTTGGTGGCGACTGGAGAGATGCTGACCAATCAAAAGTCGACGCGGCAATCGCAGAAGGAAAGCCATTCGTGGTTCGAATGAGAATTCCAAGAAACAAGAAGATTGTTGTCCAAGATGCAATCCGCGGTCGAATCGAGTTCGACTCAAATAATCTGCCTGACCCAGTTCTTTTGAAGGCAGATGGAATGCCAACCTACCACTTTGCCGCAATGGTTGATGATCACCTGATGGAAATCACCCATGTGTTAAGAGGCGAGGAATGGCTACCCAGTTTTCCTATTCACTGGCTTCTTTTTGAAATGTTTGGCTGGGAACCACCAGTGTTCGTTCACTGCTCGGTCATCGTCGGCAAAGATGGTAAGAAACTGAGTAAGCGTCACGGAGCAACAAGGGTGCTCGACTACATGGCGCAGGGCTACCTAAAATCAGCTCTGAAGAACTTCATCGCCCTTATTGGATGGTCACCCGGAAGCGACGAAGAGAAGTTCAACGAAGAAGAACTCATCGCCCGATTTGATATTTCTGGACTTCAAGAATCGCCCGGAAGATTTGACATTGACAAACTTAACTGGTTGAACGGAGATAGAATTCGGAGCTTTACGCCAGCACAAGTGCTCCAAGAAATTGAAGCCTTGCATGCTGAACCACACACTCACCATTTCTGGGACAATTTTGAGGACGAGGAGACACTTCCGAACCAACCCAAGCGTGATGGAAAGGAAATATGGCGAAAGTTTGATCATCTAGTTCAAGAAGCAAAAGTTCGAAGAAACTACGTTCTCCAATGCATAAAAGAAGAACAAGAACGAGTCACTAACCTCATCGAGTTTGGTGAAGCATGTGAATTCTTTTTAGTTGAAGAGCCACCAATGGACAGCAAAGGAGTCGAAAAGTGGCTGAAGCATGAGCACGTTCCTGAACTACTGCAATTCATCAAATCAAACTTTGGAAATGAACCAATGACTCCTGAGTTAATGAAAGCAAAGGTCATAGAGTTCCAAGAGTCAAAGGGGATTGAAAAATTTGGCGTCATCGTGAATCCAATTAGGGTTGCCATGACCGGTAAAACATCCGGACCCGGTCTTTTTGAATTAATGTCCGTTCTTGGTCCGGAGCGAATAGCCAAGCGAGCCGAGCGAGCACTCGATCTAATTTCATGAAATTTGTTCAC
>JAPLCS010000111.1 GCA_026392145.1 Fimbriimonadales bacterium
ATATTGATGCTTCGCCGCATTTTCCATTGCTGCAACAGGACAAGAATCGGTAGTCGCAGTAACCACAAACCCATCTGGCACTTGTACCACTTGGTCACCGTGAGACATCCAAACTTGAGCCTGCTCCATGCAACGAACAAGACCTACCTGAGACTCCAAGTTCCGCAAACCATACTCCTTATGATTCGCATTCTCAACTCGCCCGCCTAACTGTTTGGCCATAAGTTGCTGACCGTAACAAATACCCAGGACGGGAATTCCTTCCAAACAAGAAAAATCTAATGTCGGAGAGCCTTCTTCGAGTACGGAGCGCGGACCACCCGACAAAACTACCGCAACGGGCTTTTCTGAGCTGATTCGGTCGAACGCCTGATTCCAGGCAATCATCTCGGAGTAGACCCCAAACTCGCGAATCCGTCGAACAATGAGTTGCGTGTACTGTCCGCCGAAGTCAACGACTAAAACTTTCTGATGGGTCATGAACCCTTACTATTTTGGCGTATTAGACACTCAACCTGCTAGCTTTCGCCCTTTAACTTTTTCGCGGCCTCAATGTATCGCTTCGCCCTTGGCTCATTTTGATTCCAAGAAACCACCTTTGCCTGATTAGCAACAACTTTTGCGGTCTCCGCAACCACAGTTACGATTTTTGCCATGTTGCCATAGTCAATCTTCTCTGGCGTGTCAGAAAGTTTGTGGTAATCCGGAAACTCATACGAAGTGCACACAGTGTGAGCTGGAATTCCCGCCAACGCAAACCCCATATTGTCGCTCGCTCCAAAGTAGGCAAACGAATTCCTTGGATGTCCAGAAGCTGGTAAGCCAAATTTTTTACCAACCACGTTAAACAGTGTCCCCAAATCACTCAACTCAAATCCAGTCATAGAGATTTCCGAAACTCTGGCTCCTTCGGTATCGTCAGTGCGACCAATCTGCTCCAAATTAATCATCGCAACCGTATCTTTCAGCGGAAAAACTGGGTTCTTGACATAATACTGACTGCCAACGAGCCCTTTCTCCTCTCCGTAAAATGTCATAAAGACAAGAGTTCGCTTCGGCTTCGACTTTGCCAACAATCGAGCTGTGTTAATGACTCCAGCGGTACCACTTCCATTATCATTTGCCCCGTTGTAGATCAAATCGACTCCTTCCTTTGAGTCACCCTCTTTCACAAGTTTCATGCCCAAATGGTCATAGTGCGCCGTGATCAAAACATACTGGGACTTCAATTCACTGTCAGACCCAGGAATGATCCCTATTACGTTTCTGACTTTCTTGTCAGTTGTTCTCCAAGTTGTTTCCTGAAAGAAACTTTCCCCATTTCCAGGCTTAAGTCCGAACGACTTAAATCTCTCCGCAATATAATCCGCAGCCATATCAAGTTCAGGACTCGGAGTTCCACGCCCCTTTAACTTGTCATCCGCAAGGTAAAAAACGTCCTTTTTCAGTTCCTCAGCCAATGAATCCGCAAGCGAAAATCCTAGAGTCACATTGTTCGCTGGATGTACAGTGGCTGAATTTAGAGAGAGAAAAAACGAATGGGCTAACAGGGCGGTAATCATGATGTTTCAGCGTTGTGTGTCGGACTTGTGTTGAATTGTAAGTTGAGTTTCGAGAATACGCGATTTCGCCTTCTTATTAGGCTTCAATGGCTTCAAATTAGTTGTGTTGACGCTTGTTATCTGAACCTTGGTAAAGAGAGCTCTTTTCAAATTCCATGTTGCCAAACCACTCCCAACCAAGGTGGATTCAGTCGCATAAATCCCTTCTTTCTGCTCGGTTGCATTACCAAAATTGTCCTCAAACCCAGTCTCACTCTGTGATAACTTAATATCAAAGCTCGCGATTCCATCAACAACTCCAAGAGACCTCACCGAGTACTTAACCAACACACCACTAAAGTTTCGTTCAAACGAATAAGTTTCAGAACCGCTGGGCAATTCTAACGGTAAGTAGCTAATCTCTGCTAATCGTTTCGAGTCAAGTCCAGGCAATTTGACGGGGAGTTTTATATCTGGCGCATCGTTACTCAACACCTTGCCGTTGGCCCGAAACTGTGCCGTTGACTTAGGAAAAAACTGCTCAACGTTATTTGTATTTAATGGA
>JAPLCS010000151.1 GCA_026392145.1 Fimbriimonadales bacterium
CTGACTGCGGGACATTTCACAGAGGTGTGGGAAAATCAAGACTTCCAAACCCTTCTGCGAAATGGCATCCAGTGGATTACCAATGCCTAACCAATCTGAACAACTCTCTCCAGGAACCGCTCTCATCACCGGCGCAGATAGAGGCCTCGGTTTCGGCCTCACCCAAGAACTGCTCAACCGAGGCTGGACCGTCATTGCCGGACGCAATCTCGACTGGCACGAACTTAAGGAACTCGCTCCAAAGTTCCCCCAAACCCTCCACATTCTCGACCTAGATGTCACCTCACAAGAATCTGCAGACGCCGCCGCTCAAGCCGCCACATCTCTGATCAGCCACCTTGACATCCTCATCTGCAACGCAGGAATCAATCGCTCCGCCCACATTAACAGTATTCGCGAGGACCAAAACTACCAAGACATCCTCGACGAACTCAATATTAATGCCATCGGCTGCCTACGAGTCGTAAAAGCATTCCTCCCCCTCATGGACCAAGGCAACCACAAGCGACTCTGCTTCGTTTCCTCCGAAGCAGGAAGCGTCGCCGCCAGCAAGCGTACTGGATGGTTTGGCTACTGCATGTCCAAAGCCGGCCTGAACATCGCCGTCAAAAACCTCAGCAACGACCTCACTCCTCAAGGCTACGAATTCCGACTCTATCATCCGGGATGGATGCGAACCTACATGCGAGGAACCAAAAACATGGCCGCCGAACTTGAGCCAGAAGAAGCCGCCAACTTCGCCCTCAAACACTTCCTCTCTCCCGAACATATCCCCCTTGTGCTTAGAGACTTCGCAGGCAAAGACTATCCGTGGTAAGCAACGCCTAAACACAACCGGTGACATGGAATGAGGCTCGATAGTTCATTCAAAAAAACTAAGAGAACCTAACTTCACAAGAGAACAATCGCTTCACCTTGGCGTTTTCCTCTTCAACATGTCACGCACTTCAATCAGCACAGCAATTTATTCTGCAGTCGCTATAATCTCCCTGACATCAACTCTCATCGCTGCCCCACAATTTACAACCGGACCTGACAGAAAACAAGGTCAGCGCCCGCCTCGTCCACCTCAAAATCAACCAAACCAACCACCTCCCTACCTCATCAAGCCAATAAGTACTGGGAAATTTATCATCACAAGTCCAGCCCTCAAAGAGGGTGATCCACTTCCAAAAGAATTCAACGGTGATGGAGAAGGAGCGACCTTACCTCTGGAGTGGAAAGGCGCTCCAAGTGAGACTAAAAGCTACGCCATTGTGATGGATCACATTGACCGAGACAACTTCCTCAAGACCTATTGGAACGTTTACGCAATTCCAGCTACCACCACCAGCATTCCCAAAAACGCAAAAAATTTCGGCACATACGGCACCACATGGAAGCGCGATCAAAACTACGTAACTCCCCACTCACAAGGTGGCGGTAAGCACACCATGACTATCCACGTCTACGCCGTCTCGATGGTGCCCAAATTTGATGAATCCAAAGGCAAAATCTCACGTGAAGAGCTACTCAAAACCATCAAAGACTTCATTATTGATAGCGCAGAGTTCAAGGTAACGTACCAGCGTCCCCCAACTACGAATTGAGAGAGATGTTGCACCAACTGATAAGAATTGCCCTCCTCGCCAGCGGAATAATCATTACCAACTCACCGATAATCGCCTCCAAACAATCTAACAGCCCCAATTTCCTCTTCATATTTGTGGATGATCAGGCATGGAGCGGGACATCAGTCCCCATGGTAAAAGGGAATCAACTGAGCCGAACCCCGGGCTACAACATGCCCAATCTCGAAAAAATGGCGGCGAATGGAATGGTTTTCTCTCAAGCGTACGCTGGGCACCCCAAATGTGAATGCTCACGAGCCTCACTCCTCATGGGGCGCTCTACAACAAGTCTCAACGCCGTAGACAAAAACTCTCGAAACTGGAACGCTCCCAACTCCGCGTCGCTGCCCAACACTCTAAAACGAGCCAATCCAACGTACCGTGCCGCACACTTTGGCAAATGGCAATGGCAAAAATCACCAGAATCCATGGGCTACGATGCCAGTGACGGTATCACGATGAACGAAGACGGCGACACCTCCGACCCTCGTGATCCAAAACAAACATTCGGTATCACCCAACGTGCTACTGCTTACATGCAAAAGCAAGTGAACGAAGGACACCCCTTCTACCTTCAACTATCCTTCTACGCGGTTCACGCTAAGCCCCAAGCACTCGAATCAACACTCAAAAAATACCAAAATCTAAACTCCAACAACGCCATCATGGCGGCAATGACCGAGGATCTAGACACATGCATTGGAACGCTTCATAAAGAAGTCGAAAAACTGGGAATTTCACAAAACACCTACATCATCTACATGGCAGACAACGGCATGCGCTCTCAAGCACTCAAAGGTGGAAAAGCTCTCCTCAACGAAGGCGGCATCAGAGTCCCTCTTATCATCTCGGGGCCACGAGTGAAGCCTGGAACCTATTCCAATGCCGTCATGGTCGGATACGATCTCCTTGCCACTGTCATCGACTTTGTCAACCCCAAAACTCAACTTCCTCAAGGTACAGAAGGCGGAAGTTGGAAACCCGTGCTAATGAACGCAGGAGCAGGCACCGTCAAACGCCCCATAGAGAGGCTCGTATTCCATCACGATGTTGAAATTGAGCATCCTCAAACGGCAATGAGAAAAGGAGATCTTAAACTACTCCACTACTGGGACACCAAACAGAACTTCCTCTACGACCTCAGCACCGACCTTCGAGAGCAAAACAACCTTGCATCAGCAAAACCCGAACTCACCGAAGAACTTCTCAACGAACTCAAAGCCCACGTAAAAGCAGGCCTCGGTGAACAAAAATTCAACCAACTCGAAAGCGGCCAATTGCCAACATCCACCAAACCTAACCAAAGACAAGGCGGAAAAAGGGGCGGTGGTGGCAAAGGAAATGGTGCAGGAAATGGTGCAGGTAATGGTGGAGGAAATGGTGGAGGTAATGGTAACGGGAGCGGCAGTGAAATTGGTCATAGACTCCTTGGCGCCATGTCGCAATGAAATTCACTAGGCATGGCAAGAGAGATTCGGTCAACAAATCACAAGTTGACAATCTCAAAGATTAAATCCTATCTATTGTCATTCCCCATTACTTCATGTTTACTGCGTGAGTTTCACACTCAACCTTATGCCCACCAAAATCAACTTAAACAACCTTCCTAATGATGAAGCCAACAAGTACAGGTAAATTCATTATCACAAGTCCAGCAGCATTCACTTTGATGCAATTCCGTAGGAATTCAATGGTTATGGAAAAGAGTGACCTAATCTCTTGAGTGAAAAGTCACTCCCAAAGAAACTAAAACAAGCGCCATTTTGATGAATCACGTTGACTGTGAAAGTACTTGTAATTCCATCTGCAACTCAATTGTTACACACAATAACATTGTCTAC
>JAPLCS010000165.1 GCA_026392145.1 Fimbriimonadales bacterium
AAGAGAAAACGCTGTGAGATTTATCGCAGTTTGCGATGCAGCGGAGCCGGTTTGAACTGGCTTTGCTACACGACTTTGAGTGTCATGCAACGCCAAACTCGCTACAAGCGAAGATGCAGAAACCAACAAGAAAAAAATGCTTTTCATATCACCGTTACCTCACAAATTTAAAGACCAACAATGAACGACTTCAAGGATGAGTTTCGCCCTATCTCAACTTGAATCGATTCAACAATAAGTGTTGAGCTTATACGGTGGCATTAAATCAAAGTTCACAACTCCTTGCTTGATTTAGTACTAAATGACAATCACTTCAGCCAACCTCATTCTAAATACTCCCAGTTGACAAACCACCGCCAAAACTCCTAAGTATCGTGCGGCAAAATTTCCAACAAGTCCAACGGCATTCACTACCCATCGTATGCCCATCACTTCCAATTTTTACAAAAATTTTGAACCTAAACTGCCCAAAGTGCCCATCATCTAGCTACTGACATAATGGGCACTCCCCCTTACTTTTCAACATCAGCTCACCCTCCCCACAAAGCCGTTTCTCGCCACACAGCCGTTTCATTGTGCAAATAAAACAAATTAAAACAGCAAAGCGTAGTAAGGCTTGCGTCCGCCATGACTTCAATAGACCCATCAAACTCATCCACAACCTCAACCGCGCCAATGGTTGATATCCAAAGTAGTGTGGATCAACGAAACATTGCCATCGATAAAGTGGGTGTCAAAAAAGTCAAATACCCGATGCACGTACGCGAAAGGGATAATGGCCCCCAGCACACCGTTGGAATGTTCACCCTCACCGTGGACCTCCCCAAAGAGTTCAAAGGTACCCACATGTCACGGTTCCTTGAGGTGCTCGGAGAGCACAACCACGACATCAGCCCCTCAACAATTCCAGATATCCTCGCCAAACTCCGAGAAAAGCTCAACGCCGAAACCGCTCATCTCGAAGTCACTTTCAACCTATTCCGAGCCAAACCCGCACCCGTGACCGGAAAAGTCGGCATGATGGGTTACGACTGCGGCTTCATTGCTTCCGGCGGGAAAACAAACGATTTCTGGCTCAACCTCACCGTGCCGGTAACCACTCTCTGCCCATGCAGCAAAGAAATCAGCGATTTCGGCGCCCATAACCAGCGAGGCTACGTTTCAGTCAAAGTCAAAATCGAAGAAACCCTGTGGCTCGAAGATGTAATTGACATGATCGAAGCAGCGGGAAGCGCTCAACTCTACCCCGTGCTTAAACGGCCGGACGAGAAATTTGTAACCGAACAGGCCTACAAGAATCCGCGATTCGTAGAGGATATGGTCCGAGAAGTCGCACTCGCATTCGACAAAGAATCCAAAATTCTCGCCTACGAAATTGAAGTCGAAAACCACGAAAGCATCCACGACCACAACGCCTACGCCTACATCCAACGCACCAAGCAAGCGTAAAAGAACAAAAGCAAAAAATGGGCATCCTCCAATCAAAACAGAGGATGCCCATTAACGTTTCTCAGGCTAGAAACCCTTAAGGCCCGAACCTCAAAAAGCAACTACTGCCGAGGCAACATTTTGTCAGCATTGGCAATGTTAACGGCCATCACCGCAAGCGAAGTCGAAATTTGCCGAACGTACTCAGGCACCGCCTCCTCATATCGGTCAAATTGCGTGTGCCAAATGTGCCCATACTTCTGCTTACCTTTCTTGCCCATAAAGAAAGCATCCCCCGCTGGCGTTGTACTTTTCAACCGCATTAAACGCCATCGGCATTTCAGGAAAAGCCTTCGTCATCGCCGCAAACGAGGGTTCAAAAAATGGTCTCCACGCCTCAATACCGTTCACACCAGACTCGTAGTTCGTACCACCGTCATCTACGATACAAACGCTAATCTTTTCAAGTTCATTGGCATGGTTCTTCACATAACCAGCGGACCCCAAAAGCCCCTGCTCTTCACCACCAAACAGCATAAATCGAATCGTTCGCTTGGGCCGAATCCCGCTCTTCATAATCAGCCGAGCCGCTTCAAGCGTTGAGCTCGTACCCGTACCATTGTCACAGGCACCCTGAGAACCAATCGAGTTCCAAGAATCAATGTGACCACCTATCACGACAATCTCATCGGGCTTTTCGCTTCCGCGAATCTCAGCAATCACGTTGTGAACATCAATCGGTCCCTTGATCCAGCGGTTGTCAACATTAAACTCAGCAACGGTTTCCTGACCCAATCGAATGTAACTAAACATTCGATCCCAATCAGACTTCCGAACCTTGACTTCAACATTCTTCGGCCGGTTTTCAAACGACTTACCTTGCCAAGAACCATGAGTGGTTAAGTACTCATCCTTGGAACCGTAAATCCGACCCAAAATGCCAGCATTGCTAATCGCCTCTCGCAAAGCAGCATCCTCAGAAGCCGAGTCCGCACCTCGCATCGAAGTCGGAGTTTCCATCAGCACCCACGCACCTTTCAGGTCCATCGACTTGAAAGCCTCCATATTCTTCGGAGCAAGAACCACCTTGCCCTTTGCCGGACCGTTCGTCCCAGGCATCCAACAATTAGTCGTGAACTGAATTTCAGTCTTAAAAGGCGCAATCAAAGAAGCCGAGTTATTAGGCCCTCGTTGGAAACCCACGGGAACCTCTCCCCACTTCTCCAAAGTCACATTCTTAATTCCAAAGGACTTGAACTTTTTAACCGCCCACTGCTCAGCCTTGAGATACTCCGGAGAACCCGTAGGCCGTGCACCGATATCGTAGCAAAGCTCCTTCAAATGAGCCATAGCACGGTTATCCCGTTTACTGAGATCAATAATGGTGTCCGCAGGAGTTTGAATCAGAGTGGCAAGAAGCGCAATCGAGATCATGTCTAAACTATAGCCGTTCAAACAATAAATGTCACCCTTCAACCATTAGTCATTCTTTCAACCCTATGAATAACTCATAAATAACTATTGATTCGATTTATCTTTCAACAACCAAAGTAACACCGGCGCCCCAATCATTGCCGTCACAATCCCAACAGGGTAGCCGGCACCTTGCCCACCCCGTTGAGCAATCGCATCTGCAAACAGCACGATAAGCGATCCAAACAAAGAGGAAAGTGGAAGAGAAACACGCAAATCAACACCACCTAGCTTGCGAGCGATGTGTGGCGCAACCAAACCAACAAATCCAATAATGCCAACGGCCCCAACCAGTACCGCCGTCATAGCCGTTCCAATGCCCAACACCGAATTCCTCGTTCTAACGAGGTCAACTCCAACCGTCCGAGCCGTTTCCTCTCCCAATGAAAGCGCATTTAACTTCCTTGAGAGTCGATATAACAGCACAAAACCTAAAACAAAGGTAATCGTAAGAACCGCAATCGTGCTCCAAAACGCTTCGCTTTCACTCCCAAGCATCCACCGAAGCACAATCCCCTGATCTCGCCCACTGGCAAGAATAATCAACGAAAGCAACGAAGACAATAAGGTGGCAGCAACCACTCCCGCCAGCAAAAGCGTCGGCGTTTCCAAGGTTCCCCTTCGAGTCGCCAACCTCATAACAACCCAAAGCGAAAGCAAACCCGAAAAGAATCCAGCAACCGGCATCGCCAATCCAAAAGCAAACGCACTAAATCCAAAGGCAGTAACCAGCGCACCACCCACCGCCGCACCAGAAGCAGTTCCAACGATATAAGGTTCAGCCAGTGGGTTTCTAAAAAGTGACTGGAATACCGATCCCGTCGTCCCCAATATCGCACCGGTCAAAACGCACTGAATCGCACGCGGAATTCTGAACTGCCATACAATAACCGAGCCCTCCTGAG
>JAPLCS010000422.1 GCA_026392145.1 Fimbriimonadales bacterium
ACGTTCTCATTGAAGTTGTTGAAAAGGTAATGCAAGTATCCTGATGATTGTTAAGTTTGGCTGGTATTGTATGGGGAAGGTCAGATGAAGATTGTCCACGTTGTTACAGGTTCGGGCACAAATGCCAGTCGTGTCTATAAACAGTCGTTTACAATGGTCAATCGAATTCAGAATCTGGATGTCGTAGTGCTGGCGGCTTGGTCAGATGGTTTGCCTGTTTGTGAGCAAGTTTTTGATTCAATAGTAATTTTTCGATGGAAATCAAAACTAGAAAAGTTAAGAAGATTTACCTTTTTTAACTTTTTTCGTAAAATATTTTGGATTTTTGAATGTAAAAAGGCTCTCGTTGCCTGCAGTCCAACTTTAATCCTGGCTCATAGTGTTGGTACGCTCCCAAGCTCAATTTTAGCCGCTCGAGTATTGAACGTACCGGTTATATACGACTGTCACGAACTAGAACGATTTACTGCCAATCAAAGTGTTCTCTGGCGACAGATTTCATCTATTTTCGAGAAAACCTTCCTTCCCAAAGCGTCTGCGGTGATAGTAGTCAATGATTCCATTGCGGAATGGTATGAGAATGAGTATGGTTTTCGTCCCTACGTGCTAAAAGCATATCCTGACGCTCGCTGGCAGTCGGTTGACTCGGACTGTCGAGCAGTTAATAGACGTATTTGAACAAGCTGCATCGGATCGTCACTTAGTGTTCATGGGTTACGGTGAGCTTGAGCCGTTAGTACGAGAAGCTGCCTCACGGTGCTCTCGCATTCACTTTCATGAAGCGGTACCACCAGACCAGTTACTTCAATACACCACCTCAGCAGACGTTGGTATTTGTGGTGTTGAGAACATTTGCTTGAGTTACTACTACGCACTTCCCAACAAAATCATGGAGTACATCCATGCTGGAATTGCAGTGCTGTCTCCTGACTTTCCAGAGATGCGGAAAGTGGTACTTGAGAACAAGTGTGGATGGGTGCATGAGGAGTCTACTGACTCAATACGGACTCAGGTAAACAATCTGACCAAAGCAGAGATTGCAGAGAAAGCGGCTAATTCAGTTGTTGCAAGATCTTCCTTGACATGGGAGTCACAGGAGCACGTTCTCATTGAGGCCTACCAATCAGCGATAGCTATTTCAAGCGAATAACTTCAACAGGACTAATTTGCTTGTACTCATGACCTTGTGAGTCCACCACTGTGTCCGACTCAGAAAAATCAAGGACATCACCATAGGCACTCATCCAACCGATGATTCTCGCAGGAACACCTGCCACCATTGCGTAAGCAGGAACGTCTTTCGTAACAACAGCCCCAGCAGCAACAAACGCACACTGATTAAGTGTAACGCCACAAACAATCGTAGCATTTGCACCAATGCTGGCTCCACGCTTTACAAGAGTCTTGTGATAGTGTTCGCTTGTCGCTCGGGGAAACTCAGCACGAGGTGTTAGAACATTCGTAAAAACCATACTGGGTCCACAGAACACATAATCCTCCAAAACAACACCCTCATAGAGAGAAACATTATTCTGAACCTTACAAAAATTCCCAACACTCACATTTGGCATAACCACAACGTTTTGCCCTAAAATACACCCCTCGCCGATGACCGCTCCCTTCATGACATGTGCAAAGTGCCAAATTTTGGAATTGTTTCCAACGATTGCTCCATCATCAACACAAGCAGTTTCGTGAGCAAAAAAATTTGATTCGGATGATGAATTACTCATTTTAATTGTCCTAGTTTGATTTCAATCCTGCTAATTCCAATACGCGAACAACTTCCAGAGCACTCCTTCCAGAAGTGCGTGGCTCAGAATGTGTGCGAATGCATTCCATGAAATGCGTTAATTCAGTTTCTAGTGGATTGCAACTACCCGACATTAGTAATTCCATTCCATGATCAACTTTGTTCAGTGAGCTGTCAATGTAACGCTTTTGCAAAGTCACTTCGGTAGTGATTTCATCAAAAACAATCATTCCCTCGGTACCAACAACTACGAGTCGCCGCCGCAATTCCGGCCAAAGCCACGAGTTGTGAATGTGCGCTTGAATCCCATTATCAAACAGTAGGTGCAGGTAGACATCATCTTCTATGCCTGGATTCAAAACTTCTTGCCCTACCGTGGTTACCTTTGAAGGTGATTGCCCTACCAAGTACAACAATACAGCCACATCATGAACGCCTAGACTCCAGAGTGCATTTTCATGAGAACGTGCTGTGCCTAAGTTCAATCTCTCTTGGTGAAGACTACAGAGCGATCCAATTTTACCACTGGCTATGGTTTGACGAATCAATTCTACGGCAGGATGAAACAAGAGCAAATGACCGACCATCAGCATTACATTTTGCTCGTCTGCAAATTTTACAAGCGCTTCAGCGTCTGCGACTGTCAGAGTCAATGGTTTCTCAACAAAAGTCGGTATCCCCGCTCGAAGAGCGTCACAAGCAATTGAGTAATGTGTCTGAGCAGGTGTAGCAATAACAACTCCATCAATTCCCGATGCTAAAAGTTCATGATAATCAGAATAGACAGGAACACCGAAGGCTTTCTGTGCCTCAATCCGAGCGTCATCATGTAACTCCGAAATTCCAGCGAGGACACCCTTACCACTTAATATGTTCAGATGGTTTTTGCCAAACTTACCAGCACCAATAACTCCAATCCTCAAAGCAGGTGCACCCGTTCATTTAATCTCGATACAGATTTTGTCGCATTTCGTGTATCCAGCAATAGTTTTGAATGATCCACGAGTTCCTGATAGTCAACGGTGCTGTGATCAGTAGTAATCATAACCAAATCGTCCGCTCCAGACTCTTTAAGACGCTCCATTACTTCAATGGCAGGCGACTCGCGCCAGTCATCAATGTCCTTCTTATAAGCCACACCTACCATTAAGATTTTTGATCCACCAATCGACTTTTTGTCAATATTCAGGATTCTCATCACTTTATCTCGCACGAACTCAGGCATCGAGCGATTAATCTCACCAGCCAATGCAATAAATCTGGTAACGAAATTGTATTCGCGTGCCTTCCATTCCAAATAGTGCGGATCCAACGGAATGCAATGCCCACCAACCCCTGGACCGGGCATAAATCTCATGATGCCAAAAGGCTTGGTATTAGCCGCTTCCAAAACTTCCCAGACGTTTAAGTCCATTCGGTCACATAACTTGAGTAGCTCGTTGACCAAAGCAATGTTGACCGCTCGGAACGTATTTTCGAATACTTTGACCATTTCAGCTGCTTTCGCAGAGCTCACGCCCACTACGGTATCAATCGTCTCTGCATAAAATGCGTAAGCAACATCATAAGAATCCTTGCCCACGCCACCCACAATTTTGTTCGTATTTTTAGTGGAATATCGCTGGTTACCTGGATCCACTCGCTCAGGTGAGTGCGCCAAAAAGAAATCCTCCCCGAGTTTCAATCCGGTTTGCTCCAAAATCGGCAACATGATTTCCTCAGTGGTTCCCGGAAAAGTCGTGGATTCTAATGAAACTAATTGACCTGGTCGAAGATATTGAGAAATCGCTTCCGTAACCTGAATCACATATTTCAAGTCAGGTGCTAAATTTATATTGAGCGGTGTAGGAACGGCAATAACAATAACATCCACATTGGTGATTTCTTCAAAAGTGGTCACCGCCCGCAAATTGCCAGATTCAACGCACTCCCTCAACTCGGAGTCATCAACATCTCCAATATAATTTTCACCTCGGTTGACCATTCCAGCCCGTGATTCACTTCGATCAAACCCAATAACACGGAAGCCGACCTTAGCCTTTTCAACAGCAAAAGGCAACCCAACATAACCTAGCCCAACAACGC
>JAPLCS010000030.1 GCA_026392145.1 Fimbriimonadales bacterium
TAGGAAGCACAACATCCTCCAAAGACTTAGCAAAAGGAATCGGAGCATCCTCACCCGAATGTACGCGGATAGGAGCATCTAATTCATCAAACAGTTGCTCCTGCACCTGAGCCGCCAAATCCCGTCCCACGCCACAACGAGCATGTGACTCGTGAACAATCAGCAATCGATGGGTCTTCTTGACCGAAGCCGCTATTGTCTCCCAATCCAAAGGGTTCAACGTCCTCAAATCAATTAGTTCTGCATCAACGCCGGTCGCCTCAACCGCTTCTTTACATAAGTTCAAAGAATACGAATAGCTTAAAATCGTCATCTCAGAACCCGTTCGGACGACTGAAGCCTGACCCAACTTTGCCTGAGATTCTCCAACCTCTCCCTTAGCCATCAGCAACTGCTTATGCTCAATAAACACCACTGGATTCGGGTCAAAAATGCTGTCAATCAACAATGCCTTGGCATCATCCGGATTCGAGGGGCAAACCACTTTCAAACCAGGAACGTGTAGCAGCAAGGTTTCCAACATTTGGCTGTGTTGTGCCGCAGCGCCCTTGTAACCGCCACCCTGCGTAATAATCGTCATCGGCACAGGTACGCGACCTCCCGACATATAAAACGTCTTCGCAATCTGATTCAACAACTGATCCATTGCCACCAAAGAAAAGTCAATAAACATCAACTCCACCACTGGCTTCTTCCCAGCCAAAGCGGCTCCGAGTCCCATCCCAATAAAACCAGATTCTGAGATAGGAGTATCGACAATCCTCTTCGGCCCGTAGGTTTCCAGAAGACCCTCGGTAACTCGAAACATTCCGCCAAAGTGAGCAATGTCCTCACCCATCATAAAAACGCTCGGATCCTTGTCGAGTGCCTCTCTCAATCCCGCGTTCATCGCCTGAACAAACGTCATTTCCATTAGGCAAACACCTCCGTCAGTGCAACGCTAGGATCCGGACTCGGTGAGTCAACCGCCTTTTGAATAAGTTCTTTCACCATCGCCTGCTCTTCAGATTCAATCGCATCAGCCCCCTTCACCTTGCCTCTCAGCCGTTCAATGGGATCTTTCTGCCTCCATGCGTCAACCTCTTCGACCGTACGATAGGCTGTTCCAGGATCAGCCTGATAATGCCCAATAGTCCGATACGTGTGAGCCTCAATAAAAGTGGGTCCCTCGCCCTTCCTCGCCCGCGTTACCGCCTTGACCATCACCTTATGAACCGCCTTTGGGTCATTACCGTCACAAGTTGAGGTCGCAATGCCAAAGGACCCTGCCCGTTCGCACAAGTTAGTATTTCCGTGGCTACGTTCCAGAGGTGTCATCTCAGCATACAAATTGTTCTCGCAAAAGAAAATCACTGGCAAGCGATACAGTGCAGCCATATTCAGACACTCCATTGCGTGCCCCTGGTTGATGGCGCCATCTCCAAACACAGTCATAGCAACTCGGTCAGAACCATCCATCCAAGAAGTCATCGCAGCTCCACAAGCCGTCCCAACTGCCGCACCTACAA
>JAPLCS010000231.1 GCA_026392145.1 Fimbriimonadales bacterium
GGTCGCAATCCTTACGGAAAAATCTTTGCTCTACGTGCTGCTGCTGCAGGACTCAGTTGGAACGGACTCAGCACCGAAATTATCGCTGAAACTGCTGATGGGCAGGCTCTTGCAGAATTTGATCTTTCCAGTGTAAGTGACACTCGATGGTCAGTCTGGATTGATTCGCTCGTCAATGCGAGCGCGGGCAAAGGTAAGCGAAATGAAATCGTTTTACAAACAATAAAAGACGAACTAGCAACTTGGGCAATCCTTGAAAGTATTGTTCCGGAAGCCTCTGCGTCCCTGGTTGCCATTTTACGAAAAGCCATTCTCAACAAAGCAGTTCCCAGAAGTCGAAGTTTTGGGGATGGTGTTTATGTTAACACTCTTCGTAACTTTGAAGGATTATCATTTGAGAAGGTGTTTGTTATTGGTGTCTCCGATGCAAGATACCCTTCCAAAGCAAGAGCCATACCCTTGCTACCGGTTGGTGTAGGCATTCCTTCCGCTGTCGAACAACAAACTCACTTTAAGAAGTTGATAGGTGGCTCATTAAGTGTCTCACTAAGCTTCTCTCGTACCGATCGCCGGAACAATCGAGAAGCCTTTCCGTCACCATGGCTAAACGAATTGCATGAAGATGGAAATTCGACGACCTATCACTCATCCCTAGACTTACTACAAGAGCTGGGTCCGAGAACAGATGAATCGATCATCTTAGTTCATTCACTCAGCGATGGCGTTGTGAATGAACAACTTAAGCACGCATTTGAAACACTCAACTCAAGTGACACTCAACTTGAAAGCAAAATTGAATTTGACATTCGAAGTCATACGTTCAGCGCAAGCCAACTGGAAACCTTTCTTGATTGCCCCCGCAAATGGTTTTATAAGAGCGTTCTAAAGTTGAAGGAGCCGCCCCAAGATATCACCATCGGATTTAATCCGATGGATTTAGGGGAGATAATTCACAAGTCATTTGAAACTCTCTTCACTAAACATCGAGAAGCATTAAAAAATCCTTCATTTGAGTGGCAAACAGAACACGCAGATGAACTTCACCGTATTTTTGAGGATTTTGCAAAACTCCCCGTGTACGGAACTTATACATGGACCAAGGCAGATGATATCAAAAAGTGGAAGAAGCATTTGAATCATGCCCTCAAAAAGGACACTGAACATCGAAGTGTAGATGCTATCCCTATTGACTTTGAAAAAGGCATTGAGGGAGACCTTTGTGGACTGAGATTCAGAGGAAAGATTGACCGCATTGACCAGATTGGTGATAGCGGTATACATATTATTGATTACAAGTCAAGTTCGCAAAACAAATCATTTAAGGATTTAGCTAACCACCCCACCGGACACGGTTCAAAAATTCAAAATCTGCTCTACATGGCCCTGGTCTTGGAAGCCAGTGCCGATAAAGAGCGAGCAAAGATAGACAAACTTTCCTCCAGCTACTGGTTTCTGGCAGAGCCTGAAAACCAATTCTTTCTCACTCAGCACTATGGTGAGAACGAACAAGAAACGCTTTTCAAGACTTTGAACATTATTAAATCAATGCTAGAAGAAGGGCTGGTGCCAATGACCCCCAAAGATCAGTTTCCAGATGGAATTTGTGGATATTGTGGCTTTACTCAAATCTGCCCTAGCAACCGAATGGCTATACACGAGCGACAAAAGTCGTGTGCAAGTGGTCCTTTTGCACAGTTTCTTGCACTAGGTGAGAAAAAGACAGATGCGAAATCTAAATCTAACCTATCAGATACGGAGGATAAATAACGATGTCTCAGGAAAAACAATTGCCCAGCGATCAACGATCTCGGGATCTTGCTGAATCCGACATTTCAAAGCCAATGGTGCTTGTTGCTGGTGCTGGATCTGGCAAAACAACCACGATGGTCAAGAGAATCATCCGCTCCAGCATGGAAGGCGTTTCACTGTCCGACCAAGTAACTATTACCTTTACAGTGAAGGCAGCCTATGAGCTGAGAACCAAACTTCGGAAAGAACTCAGTGCACGAAATGATCTTCGCAGTAGAGATCAATTACAACTTATTCCATCGATGAGAATAGGAACCATCGACAGTATTGTTCAACGAATCCTCGAGGAAAATGCAGTGGAAGCAGGTCTGCCTGCTGGCTTTAAAATTCTTACCGACGCCTCTCTCGCTGACCATTTTGCCAATTGGTTCAATGGCAGAATTGAACAATGGCGACAAGATCCAAGCTTGGAATCAGCTTGGCAAACTATCCAAAAGCTTGAAATCAAAAATCGGCAACTTGAGAAAATGCTCAGGAATCTCGCACTCTACATCATCAAAAGAGGGAAAGATGCTGCGTTAGTCTCGGGCGAGCACGAACTAGAAAATCAAATTTTTGAAACCGAAAACTTGATAGTTGAGTATTCGGACGAAGTTGAAACCTTTGGCGATGAAAATCTCACAAACAAATCTAAATCAATCTTGGGAGAGGTGAAAAATTTCATCGACCAACTTCAGTCAGATGTCGATGTTGAGTTCAATGTAGACATCAAACTCGGAAGTAATGGCGGAAATCCAGCAAAGTTATACCGCGATAACATCAAAGCGCTTGGAGCTAAAGCTAAAGAACTCAAGTTCGCCACTGATTATGCGAGGATTTTCCCGCTACTTAACCAAGTTTGTCAAGATGCCAACCTGCTACTGTTGCAGTTTGATTCTGAAGGCATTCTTGATTACAACCGAGCGCTCCTGAGGGCAATCCACATGCTTGAGAGTAATTCGGCAATTCGTGAACAAATTCAGTCAACGATCAGTGCGGTCATGATAGATGAGTTCCAAGATACGAACCCAGAGCAAGTTCGGTTCAAAAAGCTCCTCTGTGGCTCGTCCACCGCATGGTTTGTAGTTGGAGACCCCAAACAGTCTATCTATCGATTTAGAGGCGCTGACCTCAACGGATTTCTTAAATTTCAGAAAGAAGCGTATGACAAGGGTGTTACCATCGGAAGCTTAAATGCCAACTTCCGAAGTTGCCAAGCAATCCTAGAATTAGTCGACAGCTCTCTCAAGAATGCATTTGACACGGATGAATCCTTTGAGTACGAATCACTTGAAGCAATGACGGAAGGACAGGAGACTGTGTTATCACATGCCTGGATTGTTGCTAATCCTACTGATCAGGATGCGGAAGGAGTTAAAGAAACGGAGGGACAAGTGGTCGTAGGTTCTATCTTGCTCGCAATGAAAGAGCAATGGCATGTTCGAGATAAAGAAAACTCAAAATCTGTTTCTCGACCTATCCAACTTTCAGACATAGCTATTCTTTATCGAAGCGATAGGAACCTCAAGACTCTCACGAAGCACCTTGAAGCGGCCAGGATTCCATATCGGATTGAAAGTGATATCAATGTATTTGATCAAGATGAAGTTCGTGCCGTTGTCAATCTTCTTCGCGCAGCAACACGAATACCAGGTAAAGATCAAGAGGACTCTATTAAAATTGCAAATATTGCGGCGATGCGATCACTTAGTATGCTGGCCAGCTTAAACGATTTACAAAACCCTCAGCAAAGAAAACTACTGGAGTCCAAAATTGAACATCTCCGAGATGAACTGGTTGGAATGTCGCCAAGCCAAGCTGTTTCCAACGTCATCCGCGATTACGATCTAGAGTCAATTATTCCGCTGGCTTCCCGACCACGTTCAGTGCTCAATAGGTTCAGAACGTTACTTGATCGAGCCATGGCAATGGAGTCCGAAGGAATTTGCTCAGTGCGAAAATTCGTGGATATCCTAGACGCTGGAGATATAAATCTTAATGAATCTCCCGCCCCAGAAGAAGACGAGCTTGCTGTGAGATTGATGACTGCGCATTCGTCAAAAGGGCTTGAATTTCCAATGGTGATTGTTACAGGGTTTGCTGGCAAACCACATCAGGTAACGGGACCGCTTGAAAACAACTCTGGCGATCTCTTCGTTAAGTTCAAAGATGTCCAGCCCATTGGATTTGAGGAGTTATCTGAAAACGAAAAAATTCAGGAAGAGAAAGAAGCCATGCGACTACTTTATGTAGCGATGACACGCGCAAAGGATCACCTAATTGTAAATGCCTCTACTCACAAGACTTCAAACAAGCTGATGAAAGATCATATCAAACCAAAGGCAAATGCCGAAGCCCTGGGCAAAATTCTTTCTTATTCAGACCAAACTTGGCCACAAAACGAAAATACTTTTAAGTGCGAAAACAACTTTGATTTACAAAGATGGAATCAAGTTGTTCAGGCAGAGAATCGAACAACTCCCACCCAACTCGCTCATGCGACCGACTTGATGGCTGGCAAGCTGTTTCCTGAAGAGGAGTTCAACAATTTAGAAAGTATTGATTCCCAGGAAGTTACAGAAGACGGGCCAACGATGCGACCCACCGCAAAGGAAGCCGTTCACTTTGGTCGAGCCGTGCACTTGGCTCTTCAAACTATTGACTTCAGGAATCCTGACCTCAATGCTGTTTCTGAAATTGCCTCCACCTTATTCCAATCTGATCAAGATCGGCTCAAAGAGTTTGTGCATCGAGCCTTGGGTACCTCTATACTGCAAGAGGCTACAACCTCCGGAAACAACCTCTGGCGAGAAGCTTATGTTGCAACGGTTCGAGATGACAATCAGTTGCTCGAAGGAATTGTGGACCTTGTATATGAGCGATCTGATGGAACCCTGGCTGTTGTAGATTACAAAACAGATAAAGTCTCCAATCAAGCAGAAGCCGATGAGCGGATGGAACGGAGCTACAAAAAGCAAGGTGCCGCTTATCGTGAACTGCTTAGTAGCGCTACCGGAAAAGAAGTCTCTACTGTCTCCTTCATCTTTCTCAATCTTAATCCTCCTTATGTCTGTGAGGTTAATTCTTAGGAGTAATCAAAATGCAATCTAGCCATCAAAATTCAGAAAAAGATAATTCAAATGTGGAAAGTCGGTCCGACCAAAGTTCCGAGGTGATTCAACCCATTGTGGAGGAACTCGAAGATGATGATTTGGAAGAAGTTGATGATGATAGCCTTGATGATGATGAAGAGGAGGAAGAGGAGTATGAGGGAAGCTATCGATACCTTTGCTTATGGCAATATGCGCAATCCATTTCGCCTGTAGCCGAGACCTATGAGAACTCAGCATCAGGCACCGAAGAAACTGCTAACTCAGAAACTAAAATCATTCAATATCATTGGACCTACGATGACTTAGAACCCTACAACCAAGGGGTAGTTCACTGCATTCCAAACTGGGAAACATATAGTGGGCTAGATGACTTCCTTGAAATGCAATACCCAAAAGCTATTCATACTGTTCTCAGTGATTTTTTTGAAGAAAAATTTCACTCAATGTGGGAGAATTTGGAGTCTAGTCAAAAGAATGAGTTTATTAACTTGAATGGAGGACCTAATCGATTTATCGCAGAAAGAAATTCTGGAGATAGTGATTGGTTCTGGTGTGAAAAGTTTGCTGAGGCAGAAACGCTTACACGCTGCAAACATATTAACTGTGTACAAGATTTGACTGAGGAGGAATATAGTAGAGCTCATGATGCTATGTCTTACGGTTCAAGTATCGAAATGAGTATTTTTGAAACCGAAGACGACGGATTACCATCTGGAGTCAAGAATCGCCTTACTCTTTGGTGGATCAATGTGTCCAATGTCACAGTAACAGGAATGGGAACTGATAAAGAAATAGGTGATCTTTTGGGTCCCTACACAAGTTATGCTTCGGCCTATGACACTTTCTATACCATTGCAAGAAAAGTCGTTGAAGACAAGTACGACATTCAGTAATTTTTTGCTTTCTGAATTCATTTATAAAAAGAGTTTGCATTCTGGAAAAAACGTGTATACTTAGGAAGTATCAAGAGCGGCCCCATGGGGCCCGACAACCGAGTGAATTCATTCACCACGGTGCCAGGAGCAACCAGCTCGATACGCAGGGATAGCCTGAAAAAGTTACAGCTTTCTCTGAAACAATTAGGGGTCGTTGGTGTATAGCACTAACGACCTTTTAATTTAGCAATGGGGCCAAACAACGCACAAGTGCGTTGCGAGGCAACAAATGAAACCAAATAACTGCGTTTTGAACGCTTACACAGCTTCGACGATAATCTCGTTCGAAATGAAATCGCCAACCAACTCTTTGCTCGTTCAGGAGGTGTGCTTTGGCTTCTAATTCAAACTACCTGACTGCACTTGGAGTTTACGGGTTCAAGTCTGTGGAACCTGTAATTCTCGCTGCCCTCGTAACTGGTGATCCATTACTACTTATAGGTAGAAGCGGTACTGGAAAGACCTTCCTTCTGAACTCACTTTCGGAAGCACTCGGACTAGAACACCGTCACTATAACGCATCTATGGTGAGTTTCGATGACTTGGTTGGATTTCCTTATCCAGATGATGAAAAGTCCTCCGTACGCTTTCTTGAAACGCCTGCGACAGTTTGGGGAGCCGAAAGTGTACTCATTGATGAAATCTCAAGATGCCGACCTGAGCAGCAGAATCGACTCTTTAGCCTTATCCATGAACGCAGAATTCAAGGTATGTCACTGGAAAAACTGCGCTACAGATGGGCGGCAATGAATCCATGTGGTCTAGATAGTGGTGCCGACTATATTGGTTCAGAACCCCTTGATCAAGCACTTGCTGATCGATTTTCACTCATTCTCAAAGTAGGTGACTGGGATGATCTTTGCCTGGAAGATAAGCGACGGGTAGCTAATCCTGCCGGAGAAGGAAAAGTCAATGTAAAGAATGAGGAACTTTGCCAGGCATTAGCCATTTGGCAGGCTAGTTTCCAACAGCTCCTTGAAAAGTGCCCCTCCAATTCGCATCTCTCCAAGGAGAGTTAGACTTCTCACACGATCTCTTTTGGCTGCGACAATTGTTTCTGGGGAAGGAATAAATGAAAAAATCTTCCTCTCAATTCTCAAGTGCTCTCTTCCTCAACTCTCATACGAGGCCGAAGTTCCCGAATCTGCGATACTTGCTGCTCACAGGCTTGCATGGGACACAGTTTGCACGACAGGAGATCAAAAGTGGGTCCATGACTTTCATTTATCCAATTCACTTTCCGCCAAACTCTCACTTCTTTTGAATTCGTGCCCAAGTGAAGACATCGGTAGTGCTACAGTTGCAGAGTTTTTGGCAAATGGCAGATTCGGGCACACTGGAGCTTTTGCGTTGGCTGTCTATCCTGCAGCGGCAGAAGGCAGGGTTCCCAATTTAAATGCTGAATGCATTTCGGATTTAGGCAAAATCGCGCAATTGGCATTATCAGTTGAGGGATCAATTTCTTGGTATGTAAGTTATAGTTCAACTAGCAAGGCTCATCCCCAGCGAGACAAATGGTCAAAAATAGTCTCAAAGCTGACCGGTGCAAGAAGAGAGCGTGCTGAACACCTGATGAAATATCTGCTACTCAACATTAAAGATGTCTCATTTTCCGAATCTGATGATTATTACCAAATTGACTTTAAAGCACTTGAAGGAGACTTTCACAAGTGTATCCAGATATTGGCGGAGACTCATAAAGCTGAACCAAAGGTGCAAATTGATTAGTTATGCGCTTTGTACAGCATTGAACATTGAAAAACTTCTACCAAGATTCAATTCCGGTGCTCCTATGAGCAGGAGGATGGAAGATCAATTCAGCTCAACACTTTTAGACAAGAAGGAGGGCAAAATTGTTTGCCCTCCGATTATGCAAATTGGATTTGCACCTGATGAGAATGTCGATTTTGTGGAGATTGCTTATCACGCACTTGAGCGTGAAGGGTTTGAATCTCCGCAGCAATTAATCGGTTCGCTACCAATTCCAAAACAGAAAAGACTTGTGATGCCACTTTTAGATTCAAGCATGCTGCCTCAGATAACGGCTTTGTCAGACAGAGAAATTCTGCAAAAAGCCGTGATTCTTGGGCTATGTACCGCCACATTTTTTGACCCCAACCGACCCGTTCTATGGACCCATGCGAGTTTAACCAGAAGACTAACAATCTTCAAAACAGGAGGAATTTATGCGCTGGACTGAAACAAGAATCACAAATGTTCTTACGGAACTCATTGATGATAATCCAATTGTAATTCGCCCGCTTCTGAAAGTAGTTACGCCACGATTTTCAACAGACATTAAGACTCTTGCTGTAACACTCATGGATCCACCGGAACTACTCATTAATCAAGAATTCATTGAAAAGCACTGCACGACAGATCTCCACCTGAAGGGAGCTCTTCTGCATGAGTTTCTACATGTAATCCTCGGACACACTATGAAATTCAATAGCATGACTAGAACAACAAACATTGCCCTCGATGCAATAATCAACGCTATTATCTACCGCCTTGCAGGGGAGCCATATACCGTGCTTTTTTCCGAGTACTACAAGTCGGAACGTGGTATCGGTCAATTACTTCGTCCACAAACCACGGCGGATAAGAATAACGATTCTTGGCAGGGTTCGCAATACGGAAGGAACGTATTTATTCGAATGTGGGATAACTTGTATAGAGGCCAACTTGTGTCTGACGATATTATAGAAATTGCATCTACACTAGGAAGACAAGGAGGGAAAAGTATCAGTTCAGACCGATTCCTCATTGGCAATCACAAATCTATCCGCACCAAGTCCAAAACTCGAAGTCAAGGGGTTGGAGAAACTATGTCGGAGGCTATCAATAAAACGATGCGCCAAATGAACGGTAGAGGCATTTGGCGAATGCCACTTAATCATGGTGTTGGTACCTCAGCATGCAAAGTTATTGTTCCAATCAAGAGCGAAAGTATGGAGCAGTGGGAATTTCAAACTTTGGTTGCTCTGAAGCGAGCGGTTATACCCAAATCAAACGGAGGACTCAAAGAGAATAGAACTCAATCATTCTCCCTACCAATCCTGACCCCGAGGGACCGCAGAGCCTTCTTAAAGGCAAACTGGAGTCCCTTCATACCCTCAGCAGAAAACACCTTTACCGGCATGGAAAAAATTGGTTCCGCGAATGTCTACCTCGATGTTAGCGGTTCCATGAATGACGAAATGCCTGTAATCCTTAGTATCCTAAATAAACTCCGATATGCAATCCAGCTGCCATTTTGGGCATTCTCAGACGAAGTCAGTCCAGCAACAATCGTTGATGGGAAGCTTCAAACAAATTCTACGGGCGGCACATCTATGTCAAGTGTATTGAAACACATTGCCAAAGAGCGCCCTCTTTGTGCAGTGGTCATCACTGATGGTTACATTGAGAGAGTCTCCCAAGCACTACTTGAAAAGACGAAGGGGACTAAGATAACCGCTATTGTTACTCGCAAGGGTTCAACCTCTGAAATAGAACATGCTGGAATTCCTTGCATCCAATTAGGCTCATACCCTGGAGGGAACTAAACATATTATGATTAGGTATTCAGAAGTTGTCTTGCCAGGGCATCCTGACAAACTTTGCGATGCAATCGCCAACTCTATCATTGAGGCAGTAACAAGCATTGATCCAGTGGGATATGGCCATATTGAAGTTTCGGTGTGGGATTATCATATGTGGCTAACAGGAGGTGTGGTCATAGCTAAGCCACTTCCAAAGTCGTTCGAAGAGATTGCTAGAGAAACTGCTATTGCAATTGGTTATGACGCAAGCAATATTTTTGATGCGAACAAAATGGAAATTCGAAATACAGTGTGCACAGAAATTGGAGATGGTAGAAAGTACACGGGGTACGTTACCGACCAATGTATTTCGGTAGGTTGGGCGGGATATGATGACAAAGTTGATTTTCTTCCTCCAGAACACTTTCTTTGCCGACGATTCGCAGCCGCGGTTACCGAATCATGCAAAAAAGGCCTGCTTAAAGGAAACGGACCCGACGGCAAGTTCTTGATCAGAATCCGTGAAGAAGGCAACGAGTGGCATCTGGAACATATCCTCACAACGATTCAACAAGCAGAATCAAGTTCACTCACTAATCTAACATTAAAAGTTTTCAAGACATTGGAAGAAGAATATCGAGAGATCCAAAGTAAAGACCCGCGTTGGAAAAGTAATTGGGATCAAGTCGAAGGCCTGGTTAATCCCAATGGTCCACTTGTGCATGGTGGACCACTTGGAGACAATGGCCAAACGGGACGCAAACTTGTGATGGACTACTATGGACCCCGCATTCCGATAGGGGGTGGAGCTCTTTACGGTAAAGATCCCAGACATATTGATCGATTCGCAAGCCGAAAAAACAGAGAAGCAGCGATTCACGCTGTCAAAACTGGAGCAAAGTCTTGCATGGTGACAACTTGCTATGCGCCAAATATTCCGGAGCCGGTTGATATTAGGTTTGATATGGAAGGAAGGGGCGAACGATTACCAAACATGCATTGGAATCATAACGCAAAAGACTAATTCAGGTCAGTTACAGGTTTCCCTATCTCAAGGGGAACCTGTACTTTTAGAAGTTTCTTTCTGACACACTACTGTAGAAT
>JAPLCS010000345.1 GCA_026392145.1 Fimbriimonadales bacterium
GGGCCTGGCAGACCGATTGATCGTAACGTTATCACTGACATCGAGCGACCACTTGTCAGATCAATCATGGAGCGAATGCTCGGTGCTCTCAAACAAGCGTGGGAGCAAGTGGTTGTTGTTTCACCCAATATTGATGGAATTGAAACTAGTTCGCAGTTCGTAAGTGTTGCGCCACCCAACGACGTAGTGCTCGTTATTCTCTTTGAAGTTAAGATCGGGGAAGTTCGGACGGCGATGAGCCTTTGTATTCCATATCTGGTTTTGAAACCTATTACAACCAAGCTAAGTGCTCAAAAGTGGTTTGCTAGCTCGGGGCGACGACAGAGCCCTCAAGTGCGTCGGCTGATGGGAATGCAAGTTTCTCAGTCGGAGGTGGTGGCCTCTATTACCCTCGGCAAGACTTCACTACCCTTTGAAGAGTTTTATCAAATCAAGCCTGGTGATGTCATTCGGCTTGATCAACAGACCGCTAAGGACCTTGTGCTGATGATTGGTAACGTTCCTAAATTCAGGGGCAGACCCATGATGAGCGGCAAACGCTATGTTTTCTCAATCACCGAGCCAATCGAGAATTGAGCTTCGATAACTAACTTTTAACCAAGAAACTAAGACCTAAACCTGAACTGAACATGAATAATCTGCAACTCCTCCAAAGAATTGGCGAACTGCTTCCCGCAATTTGGGACACAGTGAGCGATACGGTCAGCAATAACTCGACCGAGCCGGTGCGATTTGAGTCACCGATTGCAATGCGTGCTACCTCTCAAGATGTAATCGCGGAACTCGGCGGCAACATGCTTATGATCCAATTTGCCATGGCATCGAATCCTGATGGCATGCAAGTTATTCTTATTCGACCTGATCTTGTTCTGGATATCGCCAAAGTTCTCACGGGTTTGACCTTTGACGAAGTGGATGAAAATGTTTTAGTAGATATCAGACCTTTTGCCGAAGCTATTGTTCAGGGGCTTTGTCTTGGTCTTGGAAATGCTCTCTTTGATACAGTCGTTGCTACTGGAATGGGTGTTCGATTCCAGATGCTCCAACTTCCAGATAACTTGGTTTCTTCGCCATCCATTGTTCGTACTCAGGTTGCCATTTCGATGGAGAATGTGTCCGGAGTTTGTGTTTGGTTGATGGACGATGTTACGGCAGCAGTAATTGGAGGCATGAACCTCGATGATGAAGAAGAGGAAGAAGAATTTGGATTTGACGCGCTTGAAACTCAAAATAAGAGTACCAAGAGTGGTGCAGAATTTGGATTTGACGCTCTCGATACTCAAAATAAGAGTACCAAGAGTGGTGCAAAAGACAAACGAGCTGATGCCACTTCTGGCATGGAAGTTCTCTTAGATGTTCCGCTTGAGATCAGTGTTGAATTGGGCCGAGTCAAAATGATGGTCCGAGAAGTTTTGGACTTGGGAACTGGTTCGATTATTGAAGTTGATAAAGCTGCTGGTGAACCGGTGGACGTTATGGTCAACGGGCGACTGGTTGCCAAGGGTGAAGTTGTCGTGATTGAAGATAACTTTGGCGTACGTGTGACGGAAATCTTGAATCCTGCTGAGCGATTCCGAATGGACGCTGCCTAATCGTTTGAAGTTTGAATTGGTGATCTTATGAATCGACTTTCGTTTCTGGGGCTGGCATTCGTAGCTGCAACTTCGTTTGCAGATGACGGAATCCTGGGTACCAAGGGCGATACCACTTCCGCATTTCAACCCACGCAGAGCGGAGGCGGAAACTGGATTCAAATGATTCTCGCTTTGGTGATTGTGCTTGGAGCTATGAAATTTGTCTTGCCGAAGCTGATGTCACCTAAATTGCTTGCCAAGCTAGGTGGAAAGTTTTCGACTGGGCTCAATAGTGAAATTAAGATTGAAGAGTCCGCCAGCTTTCCTGGAGGGAATCTCCACCTCGTGACGATTAGAGGGCGATCGCTCTTACTCGGCTCTACGGCTTCCTCGATTACTACCCTTGCTGATTTGGGGATAAAGCCAGAGAACAACCCTGGAGACGCTTTTATGGATATTTTGGACAGAGCGGTGGTGAATGATACTTACATTCCCGAACCAACTCCCACTAATTTGACAATGCTGGATGATTCTGGCGAAGTGGAACGTGGCTATGAGGATAGTGCTCTCGAATCAGATCTTGTCGAAAATTCCGAAGCGACCATGGCACTTAGACGACTTTCGAGGTTGATGAAATAAGATGAAAAAGCTCTTTTGGATGTTTGTGTTTCTTGCTGCCGTTGAATGTACTTTCGCGCAAGCAGGACTCCCCAAAATCAGTATCGGCGTTGGAGAAGCCAAGTCTCAGGGAGATGTTTCTACATCTTTGCAGATTATGGCGTTACTGACGGTGCTCTCACTCGCGCCGGCGTTGATGATTCTGACTACGGCGTTTACTCGAATTGTCATTATCATGAGCTTTGTTCGTACGGCTCTTGGTACGCAGTCCATTCCACCTAACCAGGTGATGGTTGGACTTTCTATGTTCTTGACCTTCTTTGTGATGGGTCCAACTTGGCAAAAGGTGAACGTCAATGCGGTTCAACCTTACTTTGAAAAGAAAATCAGTCAGCAACAAGCTATTGACCGGGCGACGATTCCTGTCAGAGACTTTATGTTGAAGAACACCTACGAAAAGGACCTCAAAATGTTCCTTGATATTAGGAAGGAGAAGCCGAAGACTAAGGCTGATGTTTCAGTCACGGCTCTGATTCCGGCGTTTGTGATTAGCGAACTTAAAACGGCTTTTATTGTTGGGTTCTATATCTTCATTCCGTTCTTGATTATTGATTTGGTGGTGGCCAGTGGATTGATGAGCATGGGGATGATGATGCTTCCGCCTTCGATTGTCTCACTACCAGCTAAACTCCTCGTGTTCGTTCTTGCTGATGGGTGGAGCACACTCGTTACCGCTATCTTATCGGGGTACAGGTAATGAACCAGGCTTTGGCGCTTGACACCGCTCGAATTGGCATGCAGACCGGATTGATGGTCTCGCTTCCGATCTTGGCAACCTCACTTTTTCTCGGCTTGATTGTTAGTGTGTTTCAAGCGGTTACTCAGATTCAGGAAGCAACGTTATCGTTTGTTCCCAAGTTGATTGGGGTTGGGATTGCCTGTGCGTTACTCGGCAACTGGATGTTGATTACTATGGTTCAGTTTGTGCACCTTTGTTTCCAGCGTGCTTCGACGATAGGGCTTTAATTTGTTATGGTTGAGACTCTTTCAATGGATGCTCTGTTCGGACTGTTCACCGTATTTGTACGGTGTAGTGCGGCGTTGATGTCTAGTCCGTTGTTTGGGTCTCAAAATACGCCGGTTCAAATTCGAGTGTTCACTTCGTTCGCCCTTAGCCTTGCGATAAGTGTGGCGGTGAAAACGGAGATTGGACATGCACCTGCGAATTTGGGGGCGTTGGTTCTGGCCTTCGCGAATGAAGTTGCTGCTGGATTGATCATTGGTGTGCTTATGCAGGTTGTTATTCAGGTTGCGATGATGGCTGGTGCGCTTCTGGATGTGCAGATTGGACTTGGGATGAGCCAGACTCTCAACCCCATTTTGGGTATTCCAGTGTCAGTCCTTGGACAGTTCAAGATGATGCTTGGACTCATGATTTTTCTCGCCATGAACGGCCACCACTTTGTCATCAAGGCGATTATCAATAGCTATTCAGTGGCTCCTACGCTTACGCTTTCTGATGCTGGTCTTCTGAAAAACGGGTTGGTTTATTTGCTTTCACATGGGATGATGCTCTCCGTTCAGATTGCGGCACCGGTTCTTGGGGTCAGCATGATCATTGATGCGGCGCTTGGGGTGATGGCTAAAGCTTTGCCTTCTTTGCAACCCGTGCAGATTGGGGCTCCGGTGAAGTTGGCAGCGGGCATTGCAGCGGTATCGCTTTGCTTACCTGCGTTGGTTGCGGCGACTAATTCTGGGGTCGAGCAAAGTTATCAAATGATCGCAAATGTTTTTGCTCGCTAACTAAATAAGAAAGAGGATAGGATTGTATGGCTGGAGACGGAGCGGAAAGAAGCGAGAAACCCACAGATAAGCGTAAGAAGGACGCTCGTAAGAAAGGTACGGTCGTCAAATCCATGGACATAGTGAGCGCCTCTGTCTTCTTGGCTTTTATCATGGTGCTTCCAGTTGTCATTCGAATGGGATACGAGGGATTTATTAAGTCTTACAACGGAGTTCTCAATCTTTCCAGTGGCGAGCCTGCCATTGGAAATCTGTCGAAAGTTGGAACTGTAGCGATTCAGCCGCTGCTGATGCCTATGGCACTTTTGATGGGGGTTGCGATGATGGTGGGCGTGCTTGGAAATGTAGTTCAGGTTGGGTTGAACTTTAGTGGTGAAGCGCTTAACCCAAGTTTTCAGAAATTGAACCCGATGAACGGGTTGAAAAAACTGTTTGGTAAGCCTGCCATCTTTGATGCGTTCAAGAGCATTGTCAAACTTTGCCTCTTTGCATGGCTGGCTTACGGTGTGGTCAAAAATCGCTGGACCGAAATTGGAATGATTTGGTCGCTTACGCCATTAGGCTCTATGGGGCTGATTGGAGCTATTGCCAAGTCAATTTTGATAAAGATTGTGGGAGCATGGGCTATCCTTGCCGCAATTGACTATGCGTTTCAGAAGAAGCAAGTTGACAAGCAACTTATGATGACCAAACAGGAAGTGCGGCAGGAAATGAAAGATGCTGAAGCCTCTCCTGAACTCAAGGGTCATCGGATGCGGATGGCTCGGAAGTTTTCACGAATGAGACCGGCTCAAGCGGTTCGTGAAGCTGATGTTATTATCACGAACCCGACTCACTTTGCGATTGCAGTGAAATATGATGGAAAGAAGCACCACGCTCCTATGGTAATCGCCAAGGGTGTTGATCATATGGCACTCAAAATGCGAGAAATTGCGACTGAGGCGAAAGTGCCGATTGTCGAGAACCGACCTTTGGCACGAGCACTGTACAAGGAGTGCGAAGTCGGAGATTTTGTTCCTCGTGATCTGTTTGAAGGTGTTGCAGAAGTACTAGGTTACGTTTATCGAATGACTAATCGCGTTCGCTAGTACTTCTCTCGAAACTTGCAAAAGTGGGGACGAAGGGTTAGGACGAATGTTGGGCCTTAGCGGTCAATTTCGCCGAGCACGATATCGATGGAACCGATGATCGCAATGAGGTCGGAAATGTATCGAC
>JAPLCS010000260.1 GCA_026392145.1 Fimbriimonadales bacterium
CGTGAGAGGCGCCGCAAGCTACAACTTGGTTTGGATTCACTCCCTCAAACTTGACGAATTGGTGAATCAGCCTTTCAACCAATGGTGAAATTGCCGCGTCATAGAATCCGTCCCATTCATTGTTGGGAGCTCTGAGTGCGAGATAAATATATCCTCCCATTTCAGGATGATCCTTGTAGTAACGGTTAAACATGTGTTGCCATTCTCGGTCGTTGACCTCTTGGGGGGCACCTCCACCACCGTGCATTGCAATTACGAGTCCCCAGCCATTTTCTGGCTTTTCACCAACTTTGCGCCAGAGATAGGGTGCTGTTCTATCGGAGGTCTTGACTATCTTTGCGTCGAATTCAGCTTTGAGCGACTCGTTAGGTGCACTTAAGAATGCTTGTATAGCTGCCTTCTTTTCTGGCTCACCCCAGGAGGCTTTAGACAGTGATGCTTTTGTTGCTTCGGACAGATTGCCACCAAAGTAATTTTCGAGAGCCTTGATTGTTTCTGGTTTAGCTTCTTTGTCAAGGTTGATTCTTACCACGGTGTCTCCTTTCACCGCGGCCTTTGTAACTACCGTTTTGCCTTTGTAACTGGCTTTGATTTCGTACGTTTCATTCTCCTTTGCGGGTGCCATCAAGTGGAGATTCATATCGGCATTGGGCCCAAGTGATCTTCCTTTGAGACATTGATCTCCATTGGCGGCGTTTATGGCAATAACATCTGCCATCACCCTTTCTCCATTTTCTTTTACTTCGACCATTAATCGTGGGCCAAGTTTGGTGCCATCTTTGTGATACCTTTGGGTGACATTCTCGGCATAGACCGTTGAACTGGGTGCCCAGACTAGCGGGAACTTAGTGCCTGTTGGTCTGTAAGTCACCGCGTAAATAGATTCCATTTCATTCTTTCCGGGGACTTGTGAAGCTTCGGCAGCAAACCATGCATGATTCAGACCATTTGCATCAGGTTCAGCAGCACCCACAAAATGCCACCCGTTATCCCACACTTCAACCCAAGTGTGATTGCCCCCTCTGCCGGGCCAAGAAGGAATACCTGCCACTCGAGCCGGGACTCCGACCGCCCTCAGTGCATCGACTAACATAATCGAGAGGCCGGTGCAAGTTGCCATTCCTTGAGCAATGGTTTCAGGAGATGATTGGTCAGTACGCAGCCGTCTGGTGTTGTATGTAACTTTGTAATCTCTGAAGAGAATCTGATTGATTTTTTGGGCGGCTTCACCAGGAGACTTTGTATCTTTGATGACTCCGAGGTACCGCTGGTTGAATTCTGTTCTCTTGGATTGTCGTGGTTCGGTCACGCTGGCGTAGGGAGTCACATTGTCAAGGAAGATATCCTGAGGCAACTTAGAACCCCAAGAAGTTGCTTTGCGAGCGGAGACCGAAAGTTTGGCCGCCTCAATGAGAACTTCAGTGGGGAGCGTTTTCAGGTCCTTCAGTGGCATAAATGTGAGAAGGTATTCACCTGCGACCCTCTCGTCCTTATTCAGTTTTGAGAGCACACTTTTCCACTCGTCGACTCGCTTCGGTTCACGATTCAGCGATTTATCAAGTTCACTTATGCTTAGTAGAGATAAAAGGATAAGGCTAACAAGCGGCATAAGCGTAGTTTAGCACTGGTAGCGAGGCACACGAAAAGTTGCTGCGTGACTGGGTTTGTTACGAAGTGGGGATAAGATAGGTACATGCTCGCTTCAGCCCTTATTCTGTTGAATCCTTCAATGTACTTGCCAGCTTTCACAGGTTATCTTGTCGGAACTGATTCAACGGATAGGTCTGATGATGGACCGGTTGTACTTCAATCGGCAAAGGGATCTGTCTTGTGGGGTGGCTACATCTCAAATCCTGGTGCACTCACTGTCAAGATCAGAAAGGGAAGAGAAACAAGCTCCCTCGGGCAAATCGAGGTTAAAGGCACCAAGTTTCGGGCTCTGATCAATGGTGACAAGGGAACCTTTGAAGTTAAAAATTCTGGTTGGTACACGTTTTCGTTTTCACAGCCTTCAGCGTTTAGTAATGGAGTCAGCAGTGTTGAGGCAAGTAAGCCTTCCGTTCAAGTTCTTGGCTTAGAATTAGAAGGCTCTGCTGCGGAGGGAGCCAAATTTAATCTCAAAACTCGACGTAACGCCGCCTCAGTACATATTGGTTACCCGCAGGCGAATGGGCAAGAAGTTGAGTGGTTCTACAACGAAATTCAGGCGAAAACAGATCCTTTGAATAGCTATTACATGGCATGTGGCTTTTCTCGTGGTTACTTTGGAATGCAAGTGAATTCAGGTACCGAAAGGCGGGTGATTTTCTCGGTCTGGGATGCTGGCAATGAGGCAGTAGATCGAAATAAGGTTTCTGATGATAATAAAGTGCGATTACTCGCAAAGGGGACTCAAGTGGTAGCAGATAGTTTTGGAAATGAAGGCACCGGAGGGCACAGCCATTTGGTCACAGCTTGGCGAACCAACGCTCCACAAAGGTTCCTGGTTCATGCCAAAAAGGATGGTACAGGCACGATTTATACGGGTTACTATATGGCTTCAAATCAAAAGGTCTGGAAGCTTATCGCCTCGTTTAGAGCACCCAAGGATGGCAATCTTCTACGAGGGTTGTATTCTTTCAATGAAAACTTTTGGGGAGACAACGGGCACCTCAAACGAGCTGCAGAATTTGGACCAGCCTGGATTAAATCAAAGATTGGTGAATGGCAACAGTTATCAACGGGCCGATTTACTCACGATGCAACTGGAAAATCTGATCGATTTGATTATGATTTAACTGCTAAAGGCAAAAAGTGGTTGCTTCAGAATGGTGGGTTTGAAGGTGCTACTCCAAAGCTAGGTACTTTGGTGGAAATTGTGGATCGTTCGCAGCCTCCTGCAATTGAATTTGAAGCATTGCCAAAGTGAAAGTGCTTATAGTAACGTAGGTCAAATTCGAATAGGTTTTTAATATGGATTCAATCTCTCGCAGAAATTTGCTCAAAGGTTCCGCTGCTGTTGTTTCGACGGTTGCGACCTCATCGTTTTCATCGGCAAGTTCTACCACGGGAGAGCAACAGAACAATTTTTCGCTTCCCAGCTACACGCTCCGTGGTTTGCTTGCCAGAGGTGTAAGGGAGACCGCCACCGGAAATGACCTAAGTTATGTTGGAATGCCGGTAGGTGGGTGTTTCGCAGGAACGGTATATCTTGGGGGTGACGGACAACTCTGGAATTGGGATATTTTTAACCAAGAACTTGAAGGAGCATTATCTCGTCCGGCTGTGGTTTTTATGGGAGATTCGGTTCCCGTTCGTAACGGTGCCAACTATGTCCGACCTTTGCATCAAGTAAGCACTTTTGATCAGCGATTTGAAATTTTTGTTGGAGAACAAAATGCCGATAAAGAATCTGCTGAGTGGTCTGGCTCTGTGGGTGAAGCGGTTAAATTTGGAAAAACTACGTTCCGTGGTGAGTATCCCATTGGTAGAGTCCAACAACGTGAGGCGAATGCACCGATTGAAGTTGATATCGAGGCGTTTTCGCCTTTTGTGCCCCTTAAGATAGAGGACTCTTCATATCCTGCGACCACGTTGACATATCGAATTCGTAATGTTGGTAAGCATGCCAGTCGGGTAGCGGTTAAGTATCAATTCGATAATCCGGTGCTGAATTTTTCCAGGAAGTTGAGAGGTGACTTTGAGTGGGTGAGTAAGGAAAGCGTTCATTCTGGGAAGCTTAGCGGTGTCGAAGTTGGTGCGAAGGGAAGGTCGATTGGAAAAAAGCCGCAGCCTGATATTGTGGTCATGGATTGGGAAAGTGGCACTTATGGTGAATGGAAGGTAGAAGGAACAGCCTTTGGCTCCTCACCCAGAAAGGTTAGTGAGTTGCCCAGATACATGGGAGATGTGAATGCTGACGCTACTTATGTGGTGAATTCACACCAAACAAGAAATGGCGAGGATGTTGGCGCAGGTGATGCACATCGTGGCAAATTGACTTCAATCGAATTTGAGCTCATGCGAGATTATTTGAATGTCAGGATTGGCGGTGGAAATCACTCTGGCTTAACTTGCTTGAATTTGATTGTTGATGGACGGGTGGTTGCGAGCCTTACTGGAAATGCCAATAACCGAATGGATTGGAAGTCGATTTCCACTTCCAAGTGGAAAGGCAAAAACGCAACGATTGAGATTGTTGATAACTACACTGGCGCTTGGGGGAACATTTCAGTCGGTGAAATTATTCAGTCGGACACAACCAAAGAAGCGACTGCTCTCGAAACACTGGCGGACTTTGGAAGTTTTGCGGTTCAGGCTAGCGGTGAAGTGAGAGTTGATAAGCAAGGAGAGCGATACTCGGTTCAATCAGAAATTATTCTGGCTCCAGGTGAGGAAAAGGAAATCACCTTTTTCATCAGTTGGTACTTCCCAAACATTCCGCGCTCAGTTCCAGGCAAGGCACACTGGTATGCAAAAAGGTGGAACTCTGCTGAGAATGTGATCAATGATTTGAGAAAGGAGTGGACGCGACTTAGAGAGGCCACCCGAGTTTGGAATAAGACTTGGTACGATTCCTCTTTGCCATTCTGGTTTCTTGATCGCACTTTCCTGAACCTCTCTACCTTAGCTACAAAGACTTGTTTTCGAACGGAAACTGGTAGGTTTTATTTCACTGAGGGTATTGGCTGCTGCGAGGGCACTTGCACTCATGTGTGGGGATACGCACAAGCAATTGGCCGGATTTTCCCAGAAGTCGAAAAAAGATTACGAGAGGAGGTTGACTATGGGCTTGCATTTAGACCTGATACTGGGGCGATAGATTATCGTGCCGAATATGGCCAGCATGTTGCCCATGATGGTCAAGCTTCTTGCGTGTTGAGGTTTTACCGAGAGCACTTGATGAGCAGAGACAATTTATTCTTGGAGAAGAATTGGACAAAGGTCAAGAAGTCCATTGAGTACTTAATAAGTGAAGACAAGGATCAAGATGGTCTTCTCGAGGGATCGCAATACAACACGTTGGATGCAGCTTGGTACGGACCAATGGGATGGATTTCCAGTCTTTACGTTGCTAGCCTAAGAGCTGGTGAGAAGATGGCTGAGCTTGTAGGTGATGTCGCTTTTGCGTCTAAATGTAAGGCACTTGCAGATAGTGGTTCCCAGAAGCTCGTGACCGATTTGTTCAATGGTGAGTACTTCATTCATAAAGCAGACCCTAAAC
>JAPLCS010000383.1 GCA_026392145.1 Fimbriimonadales bacterium
AATCGAAAAAGCTGCCAAAGGCGAAAAGCACGAATGGGGAAGCTTCCGCGACCCAGGCGGAGACTTTGCCTCACTCATCGAGAAGTTCCACACCGCACGAGCCGTGGCCGTAGCAGCCGCACTCGCCAGCATGGACACCAACCAATCGCTCATCAAAGACTATGTGATCGGGCACGAGTACTACCATGTAGGTCAACTCGTCTCCCTTCGACTCATGCTCGACTCCAACTGGGACCACTACTCAATCTACAAACACTAAATTCACAACCCACTAACCGCAACCCGACTCATGAGCATCACGTTTGATCACATTCCAATCGAAGAGTACGCCAACAACCTGTACCAATCCGAAGTGTGCGTAACGCCGATCAACGGCCTCGCCGCGTTCGACCAAGCAATGATCGAACAGTACCATGAGCTCGGGTTTGTGTCGGTAGCAAACGCCATCAACCAACAAGAAATCGACTCGGTACTCGGCGCCATGCTCGACATCGTCCTCGACGAAAACGCCAAAGGGGTCCAACTGCAATTCGAAAACGAAGCCCGAGGCAAAGTCGAAGAAGTCGGTCGAGATCGCTACCTCGACTACGTGCGCAAGTTCATGTGGTTTAGCCACCTCCACCCCGCCACCCAAACCCTCATGTACCACCCGGAATTGGTGAAAATCCTCGAAAACTTGCTCGGCGGCGAGGTCGAAATGTTCCAAGACATGGCACTGCTCAAACCCCCAGGAATCGGACGCGAAAAACCCTGGCACCAAGACCACGCCTACTTCAACCTGCCCGAAGGAACCCCCGTAGTTGGAGTCTGGATAGCCCTCGATGACGCCACCCCCGACAACGGCTGCATGCACTTCCTCCCCGGAAGGCACAAGCAAGGCCCCGTGCCCCACTGGGACCGACGCGACTGGCAAATCTGCGACTCAGAAATCCTCTCCGCATCCGGTCAAGTCGCCACTCCCCTCCCCGCAGGAGGCTGCCTCATTTTCGATGGACTCACCCCGCACGGAACCCCCACCAACCGATCCAACACCCGAAGACGAGCCATCCAGTGGCACTACGTCCGCAAAGGCACCCCACGAACCACGACCGAAGAAAGAATGGCAATTTTTGGGAATGAAGGCAAAGAAGTTTCGTGTTAACGCAAATTCCCCAACGAAATTGCCACAAACGCCCATAATCTAACCAGTCCATGCGAATCGTCGACCTTTTCAATTCCCAAAGACCCATCTTCTCCTTCGAGTTTTTCCCACCAAAAACCGAAGCGGGCATCGAAAAGCTCCTCGACACCATCGAATACCTCGCGGAACTCTCTCCCGACTTCGTATCCGTCACCTACGGCGCAGGCGGTGGAACCCGCGACCTCAGCATCGCCGTTTCATCCCAAATCCGCTCCCGATTTGGAATCGAACCGATGGCGCACATCACCGCCATGGGTCACTCACTCCAGGAAATCGACTCCATCGTGAGCCAACTCCGCGAATCAGGCGTCGAAAACTTCCTCGGACTCCGCGGCGACCCCCCCAAAGGAACTGCACCGGGCGAACTCCCCGACATGCACTTCCCCTACGCCAACCACCTCATCGACTACCTCACCAACCACTACGGCCTCTGCGTCGGCGGCGCTTGCTACCCCGAAAAACACATCGACTGCCCCACCCCAGAACAAGACCTCGAAATCGCCGTTAAAAAAGTCCAAGCCGGAGCAAAATTCCTCGTCACCCAACTCTTTTTCGACAATCAACTCTATTTCGACTACGTCGCAAGGGCAAGAGCCGCAGGAATCCAAGTACCCATCGTCCCCGGAATCATGCCCGTAACCAACGTCGCCCAGGTCGAAAGGTTCGCCGCCATGTGCGGTAGTTCGCTTCCCCCCGCCCTCCTCTCACGCCTGCACCGCTTCCAAGACGACGAACACGCCGTACTCGTCACCGGGATCGAATGGGCAACCGAACAATGCCGCGACCTCCTCGCCAAAGGAGCCCCAGGCATCCACTTCTACACCCTCAACAAATCCCTCGCCACCCGCCTCGTCTTCCGAAATCTAAAGTAGGCAGCAAAAAAGCACCGAAGATTCGCTTTGCCTTCCAGCAAAGCCCTAACCAATCAGTTGAACCTGCCAATAATGACAGGAAAGCAACCTTCAGCTGTCATAGGCACAATAGGACGAATGGCGGGTAAATTGAACCCAAGCGTGCCATTCGAACGTCAAATGTCAAACTGAACCCCAAGAGCGGCAACGCTCCCAGGTTTCGTGGACGTAGAAGAGGCAAGAGACGCAAGTCTTACCAAAAGGAAAAATATATGTGGCAAAGATTTACAGAGCGAGCGAGAAGAGTAGTTTTCTATGCTCAAGAAGAAGCACAAAAGTTCGGAGAGGGATACGTTTCCACCGAGCACCTGCTTCTCGGTCTGGTACGGGAATCGGATAGTGTAGCCGCCCGTGTGCTAGACAAACTCGGAGTAAGTCTAAACCGAGTACGCGCCGAAGTCGAAAAGCAACTCCCACGAGGAGACGCCCGACCCAACCAAGATATGACGCTGACGCCAAGGGCTAAGCGAGTCATCGACCTTGCCTACGACGAAGCACGTAATCTTAATAATAATTATATTGGTACCGAACACCTCCTCCTCGGACTCATTCGAGAAGGTGACGGTCTGGCTGGCAGAGTCCTCGCCAAACTGGGCGTGGAACTAGAAAAAGCACGCCGAGAAGTCATGGGCCTCCAAGATAACGACACCCAAGGTAAAAGTGGCGGATCAGCCGCCCGAGCCTCAGGGACCGGGAGCGGATCCAGCAACACCCAAGGCAGAACCACGCAAACCCAAACCCTCGATGAATTTGGCAGAGACCTCACCGAACTCGCTCGCGAGGGCAAGCTCGACCCCGTGGTCGGAAGACAAAATGAAATCGAGCGCGTGATGCAAATCCTTTGCCGACGCACCAAAAACAACCCATGCCTCATCGGAGAACCCGGAGTCGGTAAAACCGCCATCGCCGAAGGCTTGGCCCTCCGAATCATCTCAGGCGACATCCCCGACCTGCTCAAAGATCGACGCATCGTCGCTCTCGATCTAGCAGCACTCGTAGCCGGAACCAAGTACCGAGGAGAATTCGAAGAGCGAATGAAAAAGGTCATGGAAGAAGTCCGACGAGCGGACGGCCAAGTGATTCTCTTCATTGATGAACTTCACACCCTCGTGGGTGCCGGAGCCGCAGAAGGTGCTATCGACGCCAGCAACATCATGAAGCCGGCGCTCGCCCGAGGCGAACTCCAGTGCATCGGTGCCACCACCCAAGAAGAATTCAGAAAGCACATCGAAAAAGATGCCGCCCTTGAAAGAAGGTTCCAAGGCGTCAAGGTCAAAGAACCAAGCGAAGATGAAGCCATCGAAATCCTCAAAGGACTTCGAGAGCGATACGAAGCACACCACAACGTCGAAATCACCGACGACGCCATCGTGGCGTCCGTCACCCTCTCTCAGCGCTACATTAGCGACCGAACCCTTCCGGACAAGGCAATCGACCTCATCGACGAAGCCGCGTCCCGAGTAAGGCTCCAACAAAGCCTCCCACCCAAGGATGTTCGAGACGACCGAGTGCGACTCAATAAGCTCATAACCGAAATCGAACACCTCGGAAAACGAAACACCGACAACGAAAAACTCGAAGGTCTCATCACCAAGCGAGAAGAGCTAGAAGCAAGCGTCAAAGAGCGAGAAGAAGCGTGGGAATCCATCGAAAAGATTGAACCCATCGTCAACGAAGGTGAAATCGCCAACATCGTAACCAGCTGGACCGGCATCCCTGTCACCAAACTGGTCGAAACCGAAAGCCAAAAGCTCCTCAAAATGGAGGAAGACCTGCACTCGCGCATCATCGGTCAACACGACGCAGTGGTCGCTGTCAGCCGAGCCATTCGCCGAAGCCGAAGCGGCCTCAAAGATCCAAAGCGACCAATGGGTAGCTTCATCTTCCTCGGTCCTACCGGGGTCGGTAAAACCGAACTCGCCAAAGCGCTCGCAGGCTACCTGTACGAGAAAGACACCAACATGGTCCGAATCGACATGTCGGAGTACATGGAACGATTTGCCGTCTCACGATTGGTCGGTGCCCCTCCAGGATACGTGGGTTACGATGAAGGCGGCCAGCTCACCGAAGCAGTCCGCAGAAATCCGTACTGCGTGGTTCTCCTTGACGAAATCGAAAAGGCTCACCCAGAAGTCTTCAACCTACTTCTCCAAGTACTCGAAGATGGGGTGCTCACCGATAGCCAAGGCCGAACCGTTGACTTCCGCAATACCATCATCATCATGACCTCAAACGTAGGGGTCAGACCGATTGAACTTGATAAGCAACTAGGATTCCGAGACACCCGACAAGATGTCAACGATCCAAAGGTTTATGAAGCCATGAAGACCAAGATGCTGGACGAAATGAAGAAGACCTTCCGACCCGAGTTCATCAACCGTGTTGACGAAATCATGGTGTTCCAGCACCTCAAGAAGGAAGAAATTCTGCAAATCGCCGACCTGTATCTTAAGCGAGTCAACGAGCAAGCTGCCTCAATGGAAATCACCCTTGAACTCAGCGAAGCCGTCAAGAGCCTACTCGTCGAACAAGGTTACGACCCGAACATGGGTGCAAGACCGCTACGACGAGCCGTTCAAAAGTTCATCGAAGACCCTCTCAGCGAGCAAATGCTCATGGGAACCTTCAAGGCAGGAGATCACATCCTCGCCGACGTGGAGAACGACGGCATTGTATTCAGAAAAATCGACAAACCACAAGCCGAATCTGAAGACAAAGAACTCGTCAACAGCTAAAGCTAGACAACCAACAAGCTAAAAAGCCCCCAGCTAAAAGCCCCCAGCTAAAAGCCCCTGGTGCCTACAAGCACGAGGGGCTTTTTACATTGAGAACAACGTGGTGCCCAGGGTGGGACTCGAACCCACACGGTATTGCTACCAAAGGATTTTAAGTCCTCTGCGTCTACCATTTCGCCACCCGGGCAACAAAAAGGGCAAAAGAGAAAAAATTCTAAAATGTCGGAACATTCTGTACAAGAGTCTTAGAAAAGTCCGTATACTCCAGAATTGTGGAAAGGAAGGAAGGCGCTAAACTGCGGAGGACTCTTGGCTCTCAGAGTCATTGCAGTACG
>JAPLCS010000435.1 GCA_026392145.1 Fimbriimonadales bacterium
AGGTAGAACACGATCCCCCAGTAGTGCATTGATAAGAGTGCTTTTTCCGTGACTAAACTCTCCAACAACAACAAGTCGAAATTTGTCCTCTTTCATCAAACTGAGCGCGGTATCGATGACAGTCGTCATTTGATGGGCGCTTAAATCATATGCGACCTGACGAATGCTGGCAAGGCAGTTCTCTACTACTCTTTGCTTCTGCTTGAAATCCTCGAGGGAAACACTTGTTTTTGCGCTCTCGAGGCTCACTGAATAAGTATATTTATAGTAGTCTAAATTTGCAATACTAAAATTTAGATTGTTAAAGAAAAGCCTACATTCCTCGTTTAGACTACTCAATAAAATGTTCATCTTTGATTTAATTGGTAATCTTTTTATGAATGCTAGCCTCTAAATGTAGGTGGGTTCGCTTCTAGGATGATTTAGTGAGAGACGATAACTGGTGATGATATGGCTCCCAGCTTCTGTTGGGTCTCCTTTAAGCGATTCCAGCATCTTAGAGACTCATTTCTTTTTCGATACCTGTGATGAATTCCGTTAAGTTGGATTCGGTACTTCTCCAAGGGCTTACGCCGCTTGATTTTAATTTCTCGTTAGACATTCGGCTGTCTCGTGGACGTTTTGCTGGAGTTGGGTAGTCACTTGTGGGAATGGGCTCGAGTTCACATGTTGCTGCAGAATTTGAATGGATGAGTTTTGCAAACTCAAACCAACTCATTGAATCATTCCCACATGCATGGTAAGTGCCCGATTCCAGGTTCAACTCCAATACGTTAACGATGGCATTGGCAAGATCTACAGTCGACGTGGGGCATCCCCATTGGTCATTTACTACTCTTACTTTGTTTCCAAGTGCAAAAAGTTTAATCATTGTCTTAGGAAATGATTTGCCTTGGGTGCCATATAGCCAGGAGGTTCTTAAAATGATTGGGTCATCCAGCATGGCCTCAATGTAATGTTCACCACCTAGCTTAGTTTGTCCGTAGACGCATAATGGGTTGGTTTCGTCGCTCTCAGTGTAGGGTGAGCCCTTGGTACCGTCAAAAACAAAGTCAGTAGAAATGTGAAGTAGCCTTGGACCATTTGTAAGTTTTTCGCATAGGTTCAAGACGGCTTCTGAGTTAATATCCCATGCGTTTTCAGGTTCCAACTCGGCTTGATCTACCGCTGTGTAAGCTGCACAGTTCACTACCCAGTCGGCATTCTTTTTGGAGAGTAAACGACAATCTCTCACTGCTTTCTCATTCCGAATATCCAAATCCTTTGAGCTTAATGGAAATACTTGGAGTCCTCTTTTTTGAAGAATTCTTACCAGGTCCTTGCCAAGCATTCCCGTGGCTCCGAGTACTACTACTTTCATGTGACGATTCCTATTGTCTTCTCACTTCAATTGACCAGTCCATGATGTCCAAGTCTGGATCCGGGGTATCTGCATCAAGTGGTTCTAGAAAACCAAAACGAGAATTGTCATAAATTCCAGCAGTTGCTAACAGTAGTCGCACTGGTTGGTTGAGTTGTGTCACGATCCTCGTGTCACCGAGTGCATCGATAATCCGTGATGACCCAGCCGAAACGTCGCTCAATCTATTCATGGTCAGAAAATTGACTTGAATTGAATTTAGATTAACTGAAGTTCCAGGTGTAGTTACTAATTGTTCAAGTGAGAGTTCAAACTGTAATCTTTTTGAGCCTGGAGTTACCGTCAACGAGTTGATTGGAATACCTGAAGGGGCAAAAAAGCTATTGTCGCTATTAGTGAATCGATACAATGTGTACTGTTGCGTGTCAGGAGTCCAGCGGACGAAGTAATTCACATTCCCAGCCACAAATCCATTATTGTTTGGGAAGGAAACAACCGGAATCGGACCATCACCCGTAGGATTAGTATCGTTTGAGGTTCTAATAGCAACGTAATAGAGGTAGTCGTTTCGTATTTGCCCGCGAACATCCATGGTGAAAATGACTCGTGTTGAGTCAATTGTTTGCGAGTTAGGAAATTTTGCACATGAAGTCAAGGCTAGCGAAACTGTTCCAAGCGCTATGACTTGAAATACAGCAAATTTTGTTGAATGCCGCAAAGGCCTCAAGAGACACCTTCATTCCAGTAGAAAATTCTTCTACATTCTTCACAAGTTGCTACTTGATCTGATTTCAACAAAATGATGATTCTTTCAGCAACACCGTTACCGCACTCTAAACACGTTCCCTCTTTGGTGACTTTTGTCATTCCGATTCCCTTGCTGCCTTTAGCAATCGCTTCATAGCGTGCAAGCAGTGGAGCGGGAACACCTTTAGCTGCTTCTGGTCGCTTTAGAGCTAGTTCTTTGTATTGGGTTTCTAGTTCAGACTTAAATTTGACTGCTTTTACTTTCCACTCATTGAGTTCTGATTCAAGTTGATCTGCGTGTTTTTTTGCAGCCTCGGCTGCTCGTTGGAGAGGAGGAACTACTTCCCAGTACTCTAAAATATTCTCATCGTTTGATGAACGTTGCTGGGTGAGCATTTTCTTTTGATGCTCAAAGTTCTCTATTTCTTTAGGGTTGACGACTGCTCCGCTAAAAAGTTGTTTGTCTATAGATTTGATCTTATCGTCAATTTGTTGATTGGCAAGTTCAAGATCTTTTTGTTCACCATGAACCAAGTGAAACTTTCCTTCGGCTAGTTTTTGTTCCTTGCGAGCGCTCTCTAGCTCAAGAGCCATTCGTTTTCCGGATTCAAGAGCGGTTGCTTTCTTTTTGACTTCAACCATGCCGGAATCAATCAGGAACAACTTATGGAGCCTTTCTAGTTCAACTGAAGCCATACCTTGAGATTACTTGAAAACTTGGAAAACCTAAGGGATGTTTTTTCATTTATGATGGTTCAAGAGGAAAGCCCGTTCTCATTGTTACGAAAACGGGCTCTAATCCTTAAATAGGCAGAACTGAGCGTTAGCTGTTATTCAGTCTTTTTTCCAGTTCTTCGAGAGCTTTCTCGGCTTCGCTTACGGACACTTCAGGAGCATTATTTGAAGGACCTGTTGCTGTAGAACCGTTTGTGCTGACACTGACTGTAGTTGTTACCGCTTCAGTAGTAGTTGCCGGCTTCATTCCCAATCTCTGCTCAAGTTTTTCTAGTTCAGATTCTGCTTCCAAATCTCTTGAAGCATCTTCTAGTCCCATCATTTTCATGGAAAGTGATTCATTTTGTAGCTCTTGACGTGCAGCCGCTTCGCTTTGCTTTTCCCTGATTTTTTCACTCACTGCACCAAAACCCTCGAATTGATTTTCAAATGTCAATCCGTCAAGCGCTTTGCTAATTGAATTTTGGATTTGTGCTTGTTTCCATTGAGTCTTTAGAACCATCGCCTCGGAAGTCTTCTTTCTAACTTCTTCTTGTTGACGTTTGATGCCTACTTTAATCTGCTCAACCGTTGCCAATGCTTGCTCGTAACTTAGCTGGAGTTGAGCAACACTGGCGTCAACGTTCATCTTCTCACGCATCAACTGAGTTGCAATCTCTCTTTTTCCTTGCTTGAGAGCCATCGTTGCTTGATTTTCCAATGACTCTGACTTTCGCCTTTGCTCGTTGAGCATTGCCTCTAGGTTGTTTTTTTGTGTAATGGCCTGAACAGCTTTCTCTTGATTCTGTTGCAATGCCGTTTGCATATCTCGCTTTGCTTGGTCTAGCATGATTTCTGGATCTTCAAGCTGATCCATGGTGCGGTTGAACAGTCCTTTAAGCCAGTTAATAAATCGTTTCATTGAGTTAAATCCAAGTCAAATTCTTACAAGGATTATACACGTACGGGAAAATTTGACCATTCGTTCCAACTTATGAATGTTACGGCAGTAAACGTTACCCAGAACATTTTCACTTGACTGGTTCAAAAAATAGAAAAAATGCTTAAAAAACAATGTGGAAAACTTTCAATTTGATTGTAGAATAGGGTTCCGGTCTCGGTTTTGGAGTGGTTCGAAGTTTCTGAAGTGACTTCGTATTGTTCAAAATCACGCGTGAGCAATGTTGCTCGGTTCTAAAGGATGAGAACCTCAGCTGACTGCGGTTGTTGAATCGACGTTTTCGTTCGTCTCAGTGCTAGTTTCTAGTTTCGTCTCAGGGCTAGTTTGGTTTCGCTCGTTAACTTAGCTTAGGTTTGGACTGATTTCTTTCCTTTCGTTAAGATTCCTGGCGAGAATTCAATTACTGGGTAATGATGTCGTTGATTTAGGCAATTCTTTAGAGTAAGTGGTCATGAGCAACTTTAGATTAAAGTCACGAATATTGGAGATCATTGTTGTTGTAGCAACAATGGCTATCGTGGCATCGTCTCCTGCTCAAAGTGCGAACATAGGTAACCAACTCGGTGTTTCTGAAGGATTGTCAGAAAACTTCATCAAAGAAATTCATTCGGCTCAATCTGTTGCAGATGCCTTGCGAGATCAATCAGGGGCTGAACTTGCATTGGTTGCTTCTGGACAAATTCAAACTGCAAATTCTGGCGTACCACTTATAACCTCCTTGCTTTTTCAAGACGAATCGGTTTGGGTTGTTCAATTGACTGGGAAACAGCTACGAGAAGCCTTTGAAAAAAGTGCTGCGTTCTTCCCAAATTCAATGTCCTCTTTTCTTCATATCAGCGGTGTTGACATTATGTTTTCACCGTCTAAGCCATCTTTCGACAGGATTGTTTCGATTTACATTGGTGGTCGTTCGATAGATGCAGAAAAGGTGTACAAGGTTGCTATGACTTCAACTTTAGCTCACGGTGCACTTGGATATTCTTCGATATGGAACTTTAGAGAGCCTTCTAGGGAAATTGGTTCACTCGAGAAACTTCTTCAAGGTAAAACCGTCCAATCTACAGGTTTCAGATGGTCTTACAACTCTTTGCGCTAGCATCACTTCTCTTCCACCCTGAGACCGACGGTCCCGATTCAAACCTGCGCCAGGATCCTTTCAAAATAGAGAAGAATTTTGACCAGAAGCTGGCATGGAATTGGCTGACCAAGCAGTGCGACCTAGGTTACCGTGTCCCTGGAACCGATGCTCATTTGAAATGTCGGGATTTAATTCTTGAAGAAACGAAGAAGAATTGCGATTCCGCGGAGCTACAACCTTTTGGTTGGTTGTGGAGCAAAACAAATAAGCGCGTGAGCATGTGGAATATCCTCGGATATCAGAATTGGGAGAACGCAAAGACTCGCGTAGTACTTCTTGCTCACTGGGATACACGTCCATCGGCGGACGAAGAACTAAAACCCGCTGATCGAAAGAAGCCAATTCTTGGTGCTAATGATGGCGCGAGTGGAGTTGCGGTACTTCTCGAACTTATGCGACATACGAAAAGTGTCCCCAAAGAACTCGGAATTTGCTATCTATTCGTTGATGGAGAAGATTTAGGCCCTGGACTAGAAGAGATGTTTCTTGGTGCTGTTCATTATTCGAAACACTTGAAGTCACCGAAACCAGATTACGGAATCTTGCTTGATATGGTGGGTAAGAAGGACTTGGTAGTTCCTGTGGAGCCTAATAGCTTGGAGTTAGCAAGAGGTCTGACGTTGGCATTATTCAGGCACGCAAAAGAAGTGGGTTTAGCAAAGACATTTCCTATGGAGCAGGGTCCCACCATTCTGGATGATCACCTTTCTTTGAACGATGTCGGAATCCCAACAGTGGATCTTATCGATTTTGATTATCCTCAATGGCACACACTTAAGGATACACCTGAGTACTGTAGTGCTGACAGCCTAGGAAAAGTTGGAACGCTATTGGAAACGTGGCTGATGAAGTCCACCGTTTGGAAGCCTACGGCCAAGCTGTAAGGAAACTCAGACTAAGTTATTGTTAGTTGGAGTGAAAGCTGGAGGAGAGAAGGGGATTCGAACCCCTGAGCCCTTGCAGGCTTCTTGTTTTCAAGA
>JAPLCS010000406.1 GCA_026392145.1 Fimbriimonadales bacterium
AGGAGGCTATCAAACTCGCCGTGGCCGGATAGGGTATGAGTTGCTAATTGAACCGCTCGAATCAGCCTCTCATTGACATCCATCGCCTACATTTTACTCTAAACAATCTCTTGTAACTAGGTTCAGTGAACCTGAGAACAATGTCTCAACCAAATCGACCAGAAATGTAGTCTTCTGTTTCTTTTATTTTGGGATACAAGAAAATGTTTTCAGTTTCACTGACTTCTACCAGTCTTCCCAGCATAAAGAAAGCGGTGTAGTCGCTTGCTCTTTGAGCTTGTTGCATGTTATGGGTGACAATCACGATGGTGTAGTTCTGTTTAAGCTCAAAAATTAAGTCTTCAATACGACTGGTTGCAATGGGGTCAAGGGCAGAACACGGTTCATCCATCAAAATGATTTTTGGATCGACGGCAAGCGTTCGAGCTATACAAAGTCTTTGTTGTTGTCCTCCTGAGAGTTCAAGCGCTGATTTTTTAAGTTTGTCTTTAACGTCTTCCCAAAGTGCTGCCTTTCGAAGACACTTCTCAACCAGTGACTCTTCATCCGATCGGCTTAGTTTTCCATGCAACCGAGGCCCGTAAAGAATATTGTCTGAAATGGACATAGGAAACGGATTTGGCTTTTGGAAGACCATTCCCACTTCTTTCCGAAGTGCCGTAGCATCCACCTGACTATCATAGATGTTCACTCCATCAATCGTGATGGTTCCCTCTATTTTCGTACCATCAATTAGGTCATTCATTCGATTCAGGCATCGAAGGAATGTTGATTTTCCGCAACCAGATGGACCAATGAATGCCGTGACCTTTCTTTCCGGGATGGTGACACTAATTTCTTTGAGCGCTTGGAATTGACCGTAGTAAAAATTGACCTTATCCGCGACGATCTTCGGCTTGTTGGGAGTTTGGTTAGCGCTCATATGAGATTGCGGAATTAACATCGCCATGAAATAAATTCTGCACTCACTATGTTATCAGGTTGTTAATAGGAAATTCCTGTTAATCCAGCATGATTGCACGCTGTCTTAAGGCATGATCGACCAGAACTAGCGCTACCATAGCTTCTACCATCGGCACAGCACGGGGCAGAACACAAGGATCGTGTCGACCCTTTCCTGTCAGAGTTGTATTGTCATAGTTGATATCAACTGTAGCCTGAGGTCTCAAAACTGTAGCAGTTGGCTTAAACGCGGCGTTCAGCAAAATGGGCATGCCATTTGATATGCCTCCCTGAATACCACCAGAATGGTTTGATTTGGTTTTGACCTGCTTATCTGGACCCTCAGAGTAGAATTCATCGTTGACCTCCAATCCTGTTTGAAAGGTCATCAAAAAACCTCCGCCAAATTCAATGCCTTTACATGCTGGCAAAGATAGTACTGCTTTGCCAAGGTCAGCTTCTAACTTATCAAACACAGGTTCGCCCCAACCGGACGGGACTCCTCTGGCAACACATCCTATGACACCTCCCACAGAATTCCCATCCTTTCGAGTTGCTTCGATAAGTTCAATCATTTTTTGTGCGGCGATTGGATCTGGGCACCGAACCATGTTGGATTCAATTACAGGCTGAGATACTGTATTTGTATCCACATCTGCTTCTATGCTTCCAATTCTTTTTACAAAGGCATGAACCTCAACTCCGAGATTTGCAAGTATGGATTTAGCTATTGCACCAGCAGCCACTCTACCAACAGTCTCTCTCGCTGAACTTCTACCACCACCTTGCCAAGCTCGAATACCGTACTTTTCAACATAGGCAAAGTCAGCATGACTAGGTCGAAACTTTTCCTGCATTTCGTTGTAGTCATGACTGCGGTGGTCCTCATTGAGAACCATTAACATAATTGGAGTACCTAAACTTAGTCCCTCTTCATTGACTCCACTCAATATCTGGATTGAATCGGACTCCTTCCGTTGGGTGGTTATTTTGCTTTGACCTGGGCGCCGTCGATCTAACTCGTGTTGAATGTAATCGACGGAAATAGGAATCCGCGGTGGACATCCATCAATCACAACTCCGACACCACCGCCATGGCTTTCTCCCCACGTAGTGATGCGAAATAGGTGACCAAATGAACTGGACATAAAATCCAGTTTACATCGCCAAGAGGAATTTCATTTCTGTTGCTATTGACTGCAGTTCGAATGCCATGGTGTTCGATCAGGTCTGCCAGGAGTTGGCGGAATCGGAAACTGTCGCATCAATTGAACACCAGAGTAGGGAAGGCCGCAGGGATCAGATGTCAATTTGCCTTTCGACATCCATTTGGCATGCCCATCAAAGAAAGTGTTATTCACTCCACCCAGCTGAGAATCCAACCAAAGTACAGGAGGTGTAGTCGCTGATTTAGGATATAGATTCTTTGGTGGCTCGTACCATGAATCCTCATAGTTAGACCATTTGAGAGTCACGACTACAATTTCTGAAACTTGTTCGATTGACGTGTAGTTGAGGTTCTCAGCCGCTCGGTTGGCAACATAAGACCTTCTGACTAATGGCTTTCCGTTGGTTCCATCCTCCAGAGCGTGCGGTCGTTGGATGGGATCGCTGGGGCTTTTTAATATTTCAAGGGATTTGAGATACGGTTGAATTTGGTTCCACCATCGATTCTCCCTGGTTGCCCCAAATGGTGCAGTGGGCCTAGCTCTTGAGGGGTCTACATCGTGAGCAAAGAAGAAAAGTGTATCGTCGCTATCCGAACCATACATCATCAGGCCGATTCCTAACTGTCGCATGTTTGAAAGGCACGCTGTTTTCTTAGCGGTAGCCTTTGCCTGGGCAAAAACCGGAAACAAAATCGCCGCGAGTATGGCGATGATAGCAATGACCACCAAAAGCTCTATGAGCGTGAATGCTCTTTTCACAAATACATTTTAACGAACAAATTAAGATTGAAACAAACTGTTTGCGAACTCTTAACGCATCTTTGGGAAACGTTAAGAGTTCGTAGCGAAAGAAAATCAGTTTCCTTTCTTTTTAGCGAGAACTTTGCTAACAAAATCGACGATTCCTGGGCCACGCAAATTGGATGCATCTCCTAAAATCTGACCAGTGTCACCATCAACGAGCAACACAAAAGGAATTGCATTGACGTCATACATTTCTCCGATTGTGGTGCCCCAGCCTTTACCTTCGTATACATGACGCCAGTCCATTCCGTTTTTGGCGGTAAAGTCCTTAAGCTTGTCTGTCATGTTTGCATCATCAAAGCTGAGACTTAAAACTTCAAATCCCTGACTATGCCACTTTGCATATGCAGCCTTTACATTAGGCAGCTCTCCAATGCAAGGCCCACACCACGTTGCCCAAAAGTCAAGCATGACTATTTTTCCTTTGTAGTCACTCGGAAAGTTTACATTTCCTCCATCAAGAGCTGGTGATTTGAAACCAAGTGCTTGTTTTCCCACTCGAAAGTCGCCTGGCATAGGAGCTACAGGTAACTTCTCTTTTGATAGGTCGAGTGAAAACTTAGCGGCTGTGAAATTCAAGACGTAAGTCGTTCCTGTGAAATTAAACGCTTTGCCAACGGTAAATGTCTCTTTACTTGAGGAAATTTTCCCATCGCTATTTCTATCAACATTCAGCCTGCTCTTATCAGAAGGGAACCCAGAAATAAAGCTCGTTGATTCCTTACCGTCTAACTTATAGGTAACTTCATAACCGAAGTCGTAATAGTAGAGGATCGTGTTTTTGAGTGCGGCACGCTGGGGATCGTTGGGATCAAATTTGTAGAAATTTATTGCACCAGATTGACCCTTACCTAGTTGAATGGAACCATTGCCGAAGTACATGGTGGCTGTTCCTTGCTTTCTCGGAGCCCACTGCGGAACGGGATCATTGGTGAGGTCTTTATCACCATTGGAATCTATAAAGAGAGTATTTGTCTCTTCGTCCAAGATCAAAGCAAAGGATTTTGATCCTGCTTTGATTTCTCCGAACTTAGGTGACTTCAGCCCAGAAGGCTTTTTCAACGTTCCAGGATCGGCACCCAGTTCAGCTCGAATAGGTGAGTATCCACCTGTTTTGGCGGTTGCACCGCTGCCTATAAATTTTGACGTGACACCAGAGTCAGGCATCATCGAAGCGAGCATGAGAGCTGCGACTAGTGAC
>JAPLCS010000290.1 GCA_026392145.1 Fimbriimonadales bacterium
CGTGTGTATGAGTAATCAGAACATCCTCAATCGTGTAAATTTTCTCTCTGGTGAGCTGAAGCCGAAGTTCCGGCGGACAGTCAATTAAAAAGTTTCCCTTCGGACCCTGAATTAAACAAGAACACCGCGTTCTATGATTCTTCGGATTCGCCAAAAAAGACTCTGGGTACTCAACCCCAAGCATCGGAACCCCATTACTTGTCCCAGAACCAAGAATAATGGCGGTCCCAAGTCGAGGTTTCGATCCTATCGAAGACATTAGATTTCTTCAGCGCGTTTGAGAACTTCAAACGCAACATATGCACTTGGAATTTCGGTGTACTGCGACACCCTCTCGATGCACCGAGCAAAGTTTCGTTCATTCTGCTCATCATTCAACCCAAGCTCTCGTCGAGCCTCAGAGATAATCGAAAGCGCAGCATCAAAAAATCGTGCTCTACTTTGCGGTAAAGACCGGTTAGGTGTAGAAGCAAACTCTCGCGAAAGCTTTTCATAAATAGAATCCCAGCTCGTTCTTGTCTCAAGCTGAGCCTTCATCTTCACCATTTCGGCTTCTTGCATTCGACGCCGCTCAACATCGCGACGCTTCGTAACTTCCCAATCCTGAGCGGTCGTACCGTCAATAACTCGAAGTCGAAGAGCAGAGCCACCTTCTTGGCTAGCGAGAGTCTCGATAAGTCGGCTCGTTTGCGGCATCCGCAAGTGCCCACCCAGTTCAGAGGCACCAGATGGAACACCAAGAACTAGGTAGCCGTCCTCGAGAGCAACTGGAACGCACGTCTTCAGCGCCGTCCAAACACCAATACCGGTAACGCCTTCGCGAACCTTCGGTACGATCTTTTCCCACAACTCTACGACCTGAGACATATACCTCTGGAAGTATAACTCCTAAGACAGTTTCTTTGCGATAAATATCACTTTCTAGCTCGCTTCCTTGGACTCTGTAAAGAATCGATAACAAAATCCAAAAAACTTGGTTATCCTTATTCCTATGCGAAAAAGCCAGCACTCCCATAAAGTGTCCAAAAGAGGACTTGGTTTTCATCTAATTTGGGTATCCCTGGTCGCCGCAACATCACTTTCTGGGTGCGGAGGCAGCGGAGGCAGCGTTTCGCTTCCAACTTGTAGCCCAGATGCATACACTCCAAACTATGCAACCGCGAGCGGGCTCACTCTGCGTCGTTGGTCATCGCTCCCCATTCGCATCTACTTCAAAACATCCACACCAATTGGTAGCACCACTGTCGAACAATATTGCCGACAAGGCTTCGACCAGTGGGAGTCCAAAATGGGCAGAGACTTCTGGGTAGAAGTAGGACTGGCATCTGCGGCCGATATGACTGTAGAAGTCAAAACGACCGCTCCACAATCCACATTAGCCCTGACCACCGTATTTTTCACCCAGGGTTCCAACATCATCACTCGGGCTGAAATGGTCGTGAATACCTGGGCATCACTTCCCGAAACCGGCTATGCAGGAACCGCAACCCATGAACTCGGTCACGGCCTCGGGATCGGAGGTCACAGCCAAAACCCGTTGGACATCATGTACTTCACGGGTAACGCCAGTGACTTGCTCACTACGCGAGACGTCAACACTCTGCGAACTGCCTACTGTGATTTCGGAACCAACGGCAAAACACTCCCACCTTCACGATCAAAAGAGGGACTCCTTTCAGAAACCATCGTGTGCGATCTCAATGACCTGCACTCCAAATAATCTGACCAAAAACAGTTAATAGTCAATCAAACGACCTACCAGTTTTTGACAATAGCTTCGTTCGCAAAACTGACACCCAGAAAGTCAGCCGGAGGATCGCAATACACTTCAATCTCCTCACCGGTGACAGGATGAGCAATTTTCATGTAAGCCGCATGCAATTGCATTGGCATCCCTTGCCACTCCTTGGGAGCGTACAAAGAATCTCCTAAAACAGGGTGCCCAAGCGCACTCAAGTGCACGCGAATCTGGTGAGTTCTGCCCGTCTCCAA
>JAPLCS010000005.1:0-1110 GCA_026392145.1 Fimbriimonadales bacterium
TGCTCATGGTCTCCTTGAGCTCCAAGATGGTCTGTTCAATTCGACGGGTTGAGCCTGGGTCTAGTGCTGAACATGGCTCATCCATCAAAAGCACATCAGGGTTCATTGCAAGTGACCGGGCGATACAAAGGCGCTGCTGCTGACCACCAGAAAGCGACAGGGCTGGTTCATCCAGGCGGTCCTTGGCCTCTGTCCACATTGAGGCGCGCTTTAGGGAGTTCTCTACTAGATCTTCCGAAATCTGGCTCTTTCGGCCCGATAGCTTAAGTCCAGAGATTACGTTCTCCCTGATTGACATAGTAGGAAACGGGTTTGGCTTCTGAAAAACCATTCCCACCTTTAGTCGAACCTGGCTCGGATCAACCGATTCATCATAGATGTCCTGGCCGTCAAGAAAAACAGATCCGGCAAGGCCAGCACTTGGGATCAGCTCGTGCATTCTGTTCAGGGTGCGAATGAAAGTTGACTTGCCACAACCGGAAGGTCCAATCAAAGCAGTGACTTTGTTGCTTGGGAACTGAAGGTTGACGTCCTTTAGAACATGCCTCTCGCCGAACCACACATTGATGTCTCTGGCTTCTAGGTGAAAACTATCGGTTTTGATTTGAGTCATCGCTTTACCTTCTTTTTCTTTATCGACTTAGGTCTTGAAATGTATCTTGCCAAACCAAACAGAACACCCACCATGATCATCAAAACCAGAGCAGCTCCCCAGGCTCTAGCAACCGCTGTGTCAAACCCAAGGGAAACGAATCGATAGACGTAGGTGGGAAGTGTGGCCATTCCTCCCGCAAACAAGTTGAAGTTGGTTCCGGACACTGGAAACACGGTCAGAAGTAGTGGGGCGGTTTCGCCAACTACTCGGGCAACTCCGAGAAGGACTGCGGTCACCACTCCGGATCTAGCTGCCGGCAAGGTGACTTGAAAAAAGGCCTTCCAGGATGATGCGCCGAGGCCTAATGCTCCATTTCGAAGTTCCTGAGGTACCAGCTTTAGAGATTCTTCCGTCACTCTGGAAACAGTTGGCAGCATAAGTGGGACGAGTGCAAAAGCTCCCAGCCAACCGGCGTACTCGGAGACTCCGGTGACAATAAACATCGAGTAAATAAA
>JAPLCS010000005.1:1196-3019 GCA_026392145.1 Fimbriimonadales bacterium
AGCCAGCCACAACCGACGGAAGACCTGACATAGCCTGAATAATCACGCGAACAAAGCCTCGACCATTTGCCCGAGTCTCGGTTAGATAAATACCGGTTGCAACGCCCAAAGGAACTGTGATTATGGTGCTGAGTCCAACAATCAACAGAGTTCCAACGATGGCATGCCCAACTCCACCGAATTCAAGACCATCGGATGGAGTGACGTAATTGCTGTTCTGGTAAATGAAATGAGGGCTCAGGGCCGAGAAGCCTGCTTCAACCAGCGACCAAACTACAGATAGAAGCAAAACCATCACGAATGTTCCTAGGAAAATCGTCATTACAATCAAGGCGGCGTCCGGAACACCCCTCTTACCTTTGAGCATGAAGCCAACGAGCCCAGTCGAGACCAGAAGCAGAGGAAGAAGAACGAATAAAACGGCAACGATAAGGTTTACCCCGCCAAAATACCAAGCAGCTGCCGCAATCAAGATTGGGACAATGCTGGCAAAAATCTGTAGCGCCCTAGAGCTTGCGGTACTGCGAGCCCATGGCTCGGCTGATTTTGGTCTTGCTACTGGGTCGAGGTTCATCGATTATTCCAAGGCTGGGCTTTAGAAACAATGAAGGCTGCAATTGAGTTAATGATGAGGGTCAGGATAAACAAGATCACACCAGCGGCAAGTAGTGCGCTGACCTCAGTTGCTGTAGCCTCACCGAATTTTCCAAGAATCAGCGAAGCGATTGCTCCGCCGCCTGGCTCAAGGATGTTGAACCAGTTGAAATCGTCAAAGATCAAGTTGAGCACAAAGAAGATTGCTACAGTTTCTCCAAGGGCACGTCCTAGTCCCAGCAAAACTCCACCGACAATACCGCTAGCCGACACCGGCAAAATGATTTTCCTAAATGTCGACTCTCGGTTACCGCCTAGTGCAATTGACGCCTTGATTAGATCGCCATCGATTTGGCTGAATATTTCTCTGGTAATCGAAGAAATGATTGGAACAATCATTACTGCGATAACAACGCCCGCAATAAAAGGGGTCCGAAGGAAAAGATCTGACTCGTTTGAAAAAATTGGAATGAAACCGAGGGCTTGATTTATCATCTGACCCCACTCGGCACCCACTCCGCTAAAAACGGTAAATCCCCAAAGGCCGATAATTACCGAAGGGATTGCGGCTAAAAGGTCAACAAAAACTGTGGCGGCTCGAGAGATTCTCGGGGTTGCCATGAATTCGATGAAATATGCAATCGAAATTGCCATAGGCACGGCCAAGATGACACCGATTATCGCAATAAGAACCGAACCCCAAAGCATGGGGCCGATGCTGTATTGCTCTTCGGTATTTGACCAACCGGTTCCAAAGACAAACTCGAAAACTCCCTGTTGGGCAAAAGTTGGCCAAGCTTGAATTCCAAGGAATATCAAGATCAAAACGATAAAAACCAGTGATGAGTAACCGGCAGCAGTGGAGACTCCGAAGAAAATCTTGTCTTCCCTGGTGGCTGGCTTGACCCTAAGTGCGCGCCTTACCGGCGCGGGGGAAGAGGTTTCAGCCATGCTTCGATACTGAAGGCTTGGGGTGTCGGGCAGTTGAGTCCTTGGTTAACACAAGGTGAACATTCCTTGTAACCCTCAATGATTCATTGACCTTTAGGCCCATTATCCCCCGAAACTGGCGGGGCGGTTTCGGGCTAAACTCGTATGGTTATCTACCGAAAAACACCTGGAGAATTCGCCTAGTGGCCTATGGCGCACGCTTGGAAAGCGTGTTGGGTGAAAGCCCTCGGGGGTTCGAATCCCCCATTCTCCGCCATCAACTCCCTTGATTTAGAGCC
>JAPLCS010000050.1:0-1210 GCA_026392145.1 Fimbriimonadales bacterium
AGGTAGCTCAGAAGTTCCCAAACTCAAGTTGGCAAGTCCCTACCAAGTAACCGTTGGCACGATTGCAGGTGTCATTGAACTGACCAAACTTGTCAAGGCGATTAAACTGGTGCCAACCAAACTCAACAATTTATCCGTCTCAGCAAACTCAATCGAAGTCGAATATGTCAACGGAAGCGGAGTGCTACTTAACATTAACGACAGTATTGTAGTCATTGGCTTACTTGAGCAGCTAGATAAAAAGTTCGACGCACTCGCTGTCAAACTAGCCTCCAATCCAGAGCTGATTCAGGTGCCTTATGACCTCAATTTCATGAATTATCAGAGCCCTAGCCAAAGACTGTTGGACAGAAAAAAGTCAAAGGTGAAACCTGAAACTGAAACAACCGTGATTGAGGAAACTGGAACCGATAAACCAATGTCACCTGAATCGACTAACTCCCGTTCAGAAACAACGGACCCGGTAACGAACCCGGACAAACAGAAAGAAAAGACCACTGAAGATTTCAAAGACGGCAAAAAAACGCTCACCGGGTCAAGAAAAGAACTTAAGAAACAACCAACCGACAGCACGCCGAACAACCTCGCTGAGTTCGCCGTCAAAAAGGATACAGAAAAAGTCAAACAACCGAAAGAAAAACAAGAAGACCAGCCTAAAAACGAATACACTTCCAGCGTAAAAAACAAAAACAATCAACCGCAATGAATCCCTTTGTCAAAATCCATAACGAAAAATGGGTCGTTCCAGTCAGCGCTCTCTCCGCAGTGCTAGGCTTTATGATGGTTGCCGCTTGGCTGACCGACCAAACAAGGAATTCACGCTATGCAACTCTGGCACCCGACCAGCGCCGCAGGGAATTTGAAAATACGGTAGACATCGAAAAGTATGTTCAACTTCAGTCCGAAGTTGACCGACTTCGAAAGCGAACCACTTCTCTTGAGAAAGCTCTCTCTGAAAATGGAAAAGGTTCTGCTGCCCTAAACACTCAGCTTCAGGACTATAAAGCGTACGCAGGCCTCACTGAACTCGAAGGCGAAGGAGTCCAAGTAACACTCAGGGACAATCCAACCGCAGGCCCCATGCCCGCCGAACCTGACCTGATTCATGATTTTGATTTGCTCAAAGTCACGAATGAACTTTTTTCAGCAGGTGCCGAAGGAATTTCCATCAATGGACAGCGTCTCACCACGAACAGCAGTATCCGTTGCG
>JAPLCS010000050.1:1270-3965 GCA_026392145.1 Fimbriimonadales bacterium
AGGCCCCACGATTCTCGTTGACGGAGTGAAAGTGGCAGTTCCCTTTATCATCTCAGCAGTAGGTGATTCGAAGGTGCTTTACAGTGCATTCACCATGGCCGGTGGTGTCATGAGCGAACTCGTTCAATCAAGCCCAGAAATGGTCAAAATTGAAAAAGTACGGAAAGTTAAAGTACCAGCCTTCCTCGGAGCAACTGGATTCAAGAAAGGAACTGTACCCAAGGCGGCAGCACAATGATTCTCATTCCCGTCTTTGCGTTAATAATCGGAGCCATCATTGCCAAGATGCTGAATCTTGGAGTTCCAGGTGTACTCGGGACCTACCTAGCGATTGCCTGCATAGCCGGTCTAGACACCGTCTTAGGGGGCATCCGATCAGCCTACGAAAGGAAATTCCAAACCGATATTTTTGTGACTGGTTTCGTGGCAAATGTCTTCATTGCCTTTTTCATTGCATGGCTAGGTGACAAGATTGGAACGAACCTTTATACTGTGGTTGCCTTGGTCATGGGAATGCGTATATTCAGCAATCTTAGTGTCATCAGGCGGTATCTTCTTCAGGAATTCAAGGACGCTATGACAAAAAGACAAGAAAGGGCAGCGGAGCGAGCCGCTGAATTGAGCGAAACCGGGCAAACCATTTCGACTGAGGTGCCTGAAGTTTGAAACCAGTCGTCGTGGTTGACATGGGTACCACCCATGTCGTTGCAGTAATGGCATCGCTCGGCGAAACCGGCAAAATAGACATTCATGGTTTGGTCACAACTACCGGCCGTGGCATGCAGAAAGGTGCAGTGAAATCGGTCGAAGATGCGGCTCGAGCCGTAGACACAGCGTTACGACATCTCAGTCAAGAAACTAACGGGAAAGATGTCACCAATGTTGTCCTTACTGTCTCGGGAACAGCCGTTGAAGGTTCCAATGTTCAAGGATTCAAACCCATCATTCCAGGAAATCGAAGCATTACAAATCAAGATGTAATGGAAGTAGTGAACCACTCTAAATCTGGATTATTCCCACCTGATCGAGTCCAGATTCAGACTATTCCAAGGGAGTTTGGTGTCGACGATAAACGAAATATTCATCATCCCGTGGGCATGACAGGCTCAAAACTCGAAGTCATAAGCTATATCGTGACCGGTAAAACCAAACACGTTGAAGACATTCAGCGAGCGGTTACGCTCAACGGTCGAAATGTCCAAGAACTAGTGTATGCACCTCTAGCAAGTGGCATAGGTGTAATCAACCAAAAGGAACTCAAATCCGGTGCGCTGGTAATTGATATTGGCGGTTCAAAAACGGATATCGCAATTTTTGCCAACGGTTCTATTGGCCAGGGAATGTGTATTCCCATCGGTGGCAACACAGTAACCAACGACCTTTCCCAACTGCTTAATACGTCTCCAGAAGAAGCCGAGCGATTAAAAATACAATTTGGGAAAGCAAGCTCCAAAGACATTCCCGAGCGAGAAGCTATCGAAATTCGGCAACTTGGTCAAGCCCAACCGCGACCCATGCAACGAAGAGTACTCTGCGAAATTATCGAGAGTCGGCTTCGTGAACTTGCAGGTTATGTCCAAAAAGGCGTCGAAAAATCAGGATATTGGGGCGCCCTCCCCGGCGGCATTATATTGACCGGTGGCACCGCTCAAACTCCACTCATCGCCGAGTTATTCTCGGAAGCATTGGCAGGTATGCCCGTTCGCATCGCAGAACCTACGGTAAAAGGTTCTCGCGAACTCTTCGGGCTTGCAAACGCAATCGGAGCCGCACAGTTTGTTCTTCAATCCCAAGGTGATCTCACTCCAATCTCTGCCAGCGATAAATGGCAAGACCGAGTGAAAGGGATATGGGGATTATTTGGTGGAAAAAGTTGACGAATCAGAATTTTCCACAATTGTCCACAGGTTATCCACAGTCAAACTTGCTACAATTGTAGACTCGTTATCTCGTACGGATTGTTCGAAACAAGTGATTAGGTGTCATGAGCGCAGTAATTAAAGTGGTTGGAGTCGGCGGAGGAGGCGGTAATGCCGTCCAACGCATGATAGAAAGTGGTATCCAGGGCGTGGAGTTCATCGTCATGAATACAGACGTTCAGGTTCTTGATAGAAGTCCCGCCACCAAAAAGGTTCAGTTGGGGATTAACTATGCCAAAGGCCTCGGTGCCGGTGGTGACCCCGCGTCCGGTCGAGCATCAGCCGAAGAGAGCAAAGCAGATATCCGAAAAGCTCTTGAAGGTGCAGATATGGTTTTCATCACCGCCTGTATGGGTGGTGGCACAGGAACTGGTGCAGCCGAAGTAATTGCCGATGTAGCGCAAGAGATGGACGCACTTACGGTTGCCGTGGTCACTAAACCATTTAAGTTCGAAGGCGTTCGAAGAGAACGCAGAGCTGAAGAAGGGATAAAGTCGCTCCTCCCCAAAGTTGACACAATCATCACCATTCCGAACGACAAAATCCTAAGCGTGGTTGAACGGAAAACAACTCTTCAAGAGGCATTCAGAGTCGCCGACGATGTGCTTCGCCAAGGCGTTCAAGGAATCTCAGACATTATCACCATTCCGGGCGAAATCAACGTCGACTTCGCCGACGTCCGAGCCGTAATGAAGAACCAAGGTCCCGCACTGATGGGAATCGGATACGGAGTGGGTGAACACAGAGCATTGCAAGCTGCAAAGTCAGCAACCTCA
>JAPLCS010000132.1 GCA_026392145.1 Fimbriimonadales bacterium
CTCTTGCCTTCTCGGTTGCTGGTGGAGACACAGCATCAGCTCTTGCTGCAAAATGTCCAGTAATCGCTAAAATTCATCCAGCACACCCTCATCTTTCACGACTCATCGCCTCAATCATTTCAGCATGTGTGGTAGGGAGCGGACTTCCCGCCGGAGTTTTTGCTGTTCTTGACGGGTCAGAGAGCGATGCCCGAGAACTCGTCGAAAATCCTCACATTACTGCGGTCGGATTTACAGGTTCCCAACGTGTTGGAAGAATCCTCATGGATAATGCCTCCAATCGCCCCAATCCGATCCCAGTGTTTGCCGAAATGGGAAGCACAAATCCTGTATTCGTGATGCCTGGAGGTGAAATGACATTTGCAAATGGATATGCCGCATCCCTTACTATGGGTGTTGGACAGTTCTGCACTAATCCTGGCATTGCTGTCGGAGTTAACTCAGCCGAATGGTCCGCCGCCAAAGCCAAAGTTCGAGCGGACATAGAAGCATCTCCTATGGGAAAAATGCTTACGGACCTCATCGAAGCAGCCTATCTCGCCCGCGCTGCCTCACTCACAACGAATTCTATTGGCGACCTGTATGGAATTCCCCAGGGCCCCCAAGTCTACGAGGTAACAGCCAAAGCGTTTCTTAATAATGCTGAACTTCATGAAGAGGTTTTTGGTCCATTTGGCGTGATTGTCACTGCAGAATCATACGAAGAAATGGTGCAAGTAGCCGAGGTGATTCAAGGCCAACTGACTGCCACCATTTTCGCGGTCAACAACACGCACAGAACGCTCATAGATATTCTGACAACCAGAGTAGGTCGGCTCATTTTTGATGGGTTTCCGACCGGAGTTGAAGTTTGTGAGGCAATGCAGCATGGAGGACCTTATCCAGCCACGAGCGACAGCCGATTTACAAGTGTTGGAAACCACGCCATTGCAAGGTGGCTTCGACCAATTTGTCTACAAAATCCGCCAAGTTGGTTAGACTAAAAAGCTCGTTAGAATTTAGCCCTGGTCACTAAACAATAAGGATCTGGGGCTAGGTTCAAGCTCAAATCCAACTTCCCAGTCTTCGATAGGGTGGCACTGAGCAGCAAGTCCAATCATCGCCGCGTTATCTGTGCAAAGTTCAAAAGGGGGAATCATCACAGCAATCCCGTTTTGCTCTCCCAGTTGTTCAACCATCGACCTCAACTGCGAGTTCGCCGCTACTCCACCACATAGTCCAAGGCTAGCTGGTTGGTAGTCTTCAATTGCATGCTCCAACCTGCGCAAAAGTGCATCACAAACGGCCTGCTGTAGCGATGCCGCTGCGTCCGGAACTGAAATCGCATTCCCTTCCTGTTCAACTAGTCTCAGGACCGCCGTCTTTAGACCACTGAAACTCATTTCGTAACGTTCTTTCGCCAGTCCACGTGGAAGCGAATATCGATTGGGATTCCCCAGCTTTGCATGCTCCTGGATTTGTCTACCACCAGGGTAGCCAAGACCTAACAGCCGAGCCCCTTTATCAAATGCTTCACCAGCGGCATCATCCCGCGTTTGACCCAATAGTTCGTAGTCACCACAACCGCGGATCAATACCAATTCAGAATGCCCACCGCTTACAAGGAGGCTCACCATTGGGAATACAGGTTGCACTCCAAGTCCCAAAAACGCAAGTAAATGCCCCTCTAAATGGTCAATACCAATTAGTGGTATCTGTAGCTTAAAAGCAAGTGCCTTGGCTACCGTTACTCCAACACTTAACGCGCCTATTAGACCAGGACGGTTAGTGACTGCAATCCCACCAATATCCTCAAGACTGAGACCCGACTTCGAAAGTGCTTCATCAATCACTGGGATGACCGATTGCACATGAGCTCTAGCAGCCGCTTCAGGAACCACTCCTCCCCATTTCTCGTGCATTTCTGCCTGACTTGCAATCACATTGCTAAGTACACGCTGCCCAACAACCACAGCCGCACTGGTTTCATCGCAACTGGATTCTATTGCAAGAGTCGGTTTTCCAAAAAGGCTGTCCGAAAACATAATAATCTACTTCGGCCAATGAATCAAATCATCCAGCATCATCACCACAGCATCTTCTCCATTGTCAGGATAGTAATGTTTTCGCAAGGTAGCTTGTACAAATCCAAGTGAATCATACAAACTAATCGCAGCTTTATTAGAACTACGAACTTCAAGAGTCGCACATACAGCACCCATCTCGCGTGCTCGTGTCAGTAGTTCATGCATTAACTTCCGACCAATACCCAATCCACGCAAATCCTCTCGAACTACTACATTGGTTACATGGGCTTCATCAATCAGCACCCAGGTTCCTCCGTAGCCGGCTATCTTCCCATCAACGAGCGCCACCAGAAAAATTCCGTGCTTATGATCTAGTTCATTTTCAAAACTTTTGCTTGACCAAGGTGCTGAATGGGTAACAACCTCAATTGCCAAAATCTCAGGAATATGGGATTTGTTGAGTGGGACAAACCGCAAGGTCGCCAAGGAACCGCTCATTTAACCACCAAGATAAGCTTCTTTGACCTTAGGATTCACCAGGAGCTCTTTGCCAGTACCTTCCAATACCATTTCGCCCGTCTCCAGAACATACGCTCGGTGAGCAATCTCTAAGGCTCGGTTTGCATTCTGCTCGACAATAAGGATTGTCTTTCCATCCTTATTCAGATCCAAAACTATACTAAAAATTTCAGCAATCAAGAACGGAGCCAATCCCAAACTTGGTTCATCCAGAAGCAATATATCCGGCTTCGACATCAACGCCCGACCAATCGCCAACATCTGTTGCTCACCTCCGCTCATTGTGCCGGAGTTTTGCTTAAACCGCTCTCGAAGTCTTGGGAAACGTTCTAGTACCATTTCCATGTCTTTGGCGACTTCGGCATGATCTGTTCTCAAAAACGCACCCAGCTGAAGGTTTTCTTGAACCGTCATGTTCGTAAAAATGCGTCTTCCTTCCGGCGACTGACTCAAGCCTAATTTCACAATGTTGTGTGGAGCCATCGTAGTCAACTCTTTGCCCTGGTAGGTTATTGAGCCGCTTCTAGGTCGAATAAGACCACTAATCGTCCGTAACAATGTAGATTTACCAGCTCCATTAGAGCCAATAATGGCTACCACTTCACCAGGATTAACCGAGATGGAAACATTGTTGAGTGCCTGGATAGCACCGTAAAAGACGTTCAGTTCTTGAATATTGAGCATTTTGAGAAGACTCCCAACGTTCTACCTGAAATGGGGCATTTTATTCCGATATCAATTCGTAACGCGTGTTTCTTCGCCGAGGTGTATATCCAGCATCCTTAATCAATCTTTCGAATTCGGTTGAATTCAGAATGAACTTATTTCCAGCCGCTGAAACAACATTCTCTTCAATCATTACCGAACCAAAATCGTTCGCTCCATACTTCAAACCAGCTTGGGCGATTTTCGGTCCTTGGGTCAAAATCGACAATTGGACATTGTCAAAGTTGTCCAAAAAGATGCGAGAAACTGCAAGCGTTCTTAAGTAATCCGCTGCACTTGCTTTCACCGGAATTTGTAGATCAGTATCCTCAGGCTGAAAGTTCCAGGTGACAAATGCCCTGAATGGGTTACATTCATCCTGCAAGTCACGAATTCGTCCCAAATGCTCAACGCGATCTTCGATGGTTTCAACATGGCCAAACATCATTGATGCAGTACTACGAATTCCCAATGATGCAGCCGTTCTCATGCAAGCAAGCCACTCGTCAGTCGTATCTTTGTTTGGAGCAATGATCTTCCGAACCCGGTCAACTAGAATCTCCCCACCCGCACCAGGAATTGAGTGCAAACCAGCTGCTTTCAACCGAGTCAAGCATTCCTCAAGTGTTAGTCGGGAAATATGAGCAATGTAAATGATTTCAGCTGGCGACAAAGCGTGAAGAATCACCTCGGGGAACTGAGCCTTTATTTTGCTAAATATCCTCTCAAAGTAATCAACCTTTAGTTTAGGATTCAATCCACCTTGAAATAGAATTTCCACTCCGCCTTGGTCCACCGTATCTTGAACCTTCTCAAGAATGGCCTCATCACTGTGTAAATACCCCTCAGCATGATTAGGCACTCGATAGAAAGCGCAGAACTTACACCTCACCCAACAGACATTGGTGTAATTCAAAATTCGACCAATCACGTAAGTTACTATTTCGGGATCGGATCGTTGCTCTCGCCTAAAATTTGCCAAAGCTGACAACTCAAGCATGTTAGGATGTTGGAATAAAAACAGTGCATCCTCAGTCGTTATTCGCTGGTTTGAATACACCTTCTCTGCGATGGATTCAATGGAAATCGGAGTAAGGGCTGCGGTTGACATGCTCAACTGTATTCTACTCGCTCTACTCCTCGAAGTTTCAATCAAAGTTGAAACTTCATGATACTCAAACGAAAAAGCCCGAGCAAAAGCCCGGGCTTAAAATCAACACCTATTTCAATTACTTTTTCGGCTCCATTGCAGCAGGTCGTCCATCCCTACGTTCTTTAGCAATAACATCAAGTAACTTCTGAGCGGATTTGTCTCCCTTTGTGATGACCAATTCTTCCCTCGCATATTTTTCGGCAAGGTCGTAGTCTTTACCCAAGAAATACAGCACTGCAAGATTTTGTCTCGGACCTGGAAAATCAGGAATTAGATCGATAGCATCCAAGTATGCATCCTCCGCTTTCACAAACTCCTTTGCACCATCATAAGCGGCGCCAAGAGCAAAGAGCATGGGTGCTCCATTCGGCTCCCACTTTCTCGCTAACTCAAGGGCATCAATTGCCTCTTTGTAACACCTTCTGTAAGACAAGTAAATTCCCCTCCGCATGTGGACGTAGGACATTGCTTCCCTTGTCAATCGATCTGGGTGCTTTATCCCCATCTGCTCTGGTGTTTGATAGAACTCCGGATGCTCCTTCATATGTTTACTAAAAGCATCCAAAGCCTCTTCATTTGTAACCTTCCGGTCTAAAATCTTGTAAACCCAGCCAGCTGGCAGCAGATAGTCAGCAAAAGTTGAATCTCCGTTGGTTGTAAATTCAGTGTAGAACGGTCGGGTTCTCACTTCTTCTACAGTCAACATAGGAATGGATAGTGGATTCATTTCAACGTTGTAAGCAAACTTTCTCATGAATTCCATTCGCTGTTCAAAATTAAATGGCTTTTTCGAGAAGTTGTATTGCATCTGAGGCATCCCGAATCCATAGTAGACATCCTTTCGCAAACCGGAAATGTAATGCTGGTACCCAACAGTGTGGTTTGAATTGTCGTTGAAAGTGAAAATGACCGCACCTTTTTCAACGCCGGAAACAATTCCTTCACTATAAAACTTTGGAAAATCAAATCCATGCATGGATTCTGCTGAAAGCCGAATAGGGACATTTACCAACAATAATCCTGAGACACAAGCCATGGTAGCAAATCGAGCTTTTTCGGTCACTTTATGCCGCATATCAAGGAGCCAAACCACACCCATAGCTCCGACGATAGACAATGCCATGTAGAGTGGAATATGCCAATCACGGACCCCATAATTGTGAATGTAAGCTAAGTCCATTGCTTCCTGTCGAATATGACCTAGCATCAAAATAGTCGCGTAGGGCACAACCAGCCAGAACAACCACATCAGAGGTCGAGGTGCCCGTCGGAGCGACAAAACAATTCCGCAAAGACTACAAGCTAGAGTAACAAACCCCATTTCACCCATGAAGTTAAAACTCTTGATCCACTCTTTGATAAATCCAGTTGGCGCCTCGCTCATGCCTCGCACACCCCATTGTTGCCGAGAGATACTCCAGACGAATTGCTTCCACGTCGAAGGATGCCCCCAATTCATAAGTGGATTCGTTGCAGATCGAATCGGTAACCAAAGGTAAACCATCAAACCAAGCGCCAATCCAAGAAATCCTAGTCCAAACATCTTCCAGACCGAAAGAGACTTACGATTCTGGATTACAACTGAGAGTAACAGCGGTCCGAGCACAACTTGACTAGGGTGATTTCCAATTGCTAATCCAAAAAGAAGTCCCAACGCAAAAAGCCACTTTACATGCGGCTTCGCCTCATTGCTCTGGAGAACCAAGAGCATCGAAGACATAATCGCTGTCATCAATGTGTACTGCTCGGCCATAAACGACTGTTCTAAAAATGCTCCACAAGAAAGCAATCCAAGAGCGGTAATCAATGCAGCAAAATTCTTGGTTGCCCGTGGACGATCGCCAAAGAGACGATAAACAAATGTCGATGAAAATGCAATCGTGAGCGAACCGCAAAAGGCGCTGAATAAGTTCGCCGATCGCGCAGCATCTGCACCGAAGCAAAACATCTTAAAGATCAAATTCAAAATAACCCAAGTTGGCGCCCCAGGAGAGTGTGGTATGCCAGCACTGGCAACAGCCATAGAGAACTCTCCACTATCGTGAAACACTACGCCAGGAGCACAATGATAAGCCAAGAGTGGAAACGAAAGACAAAATGCAATTGCAAGAACTCTTCCTGCAGGAATTGCGTCAGTTTCCAATCGTTCGTGGCTTCGGGAAAGTGATAAACCTTTAATCACACAATAGGTTTCGGTTCAATTAACCAAAAATGCAGGTATTTCTGCCATAAAAAAGCCCCCCTTTGATTCCAAAGAGGGGCTGGAAGCAACCGATTGAGGATTAGATTGGTCGTGAAATGGTAGTGGCTTCTCCACCCTCTGGTGCGCCTGCAGCAGGCACAATTCCCGGTTTCTTCAGTAAGAAACCAGCTAACGCCGCCCAACCAACCAGAGTCAGACCAACACATACAAGCAACGAAATCTTCTGGATTCGAACTTGTGCGGCTTCGCTGACAGTAATGCCCCATCGAATGCAGAAATTCCACAAACCATAGCCGAGATGGTAGCAAGAAGCAGCAATCCCTAGTACATAGGCTATCAAAACCACAGGGTTTTGCAACTTTGCATGCCAGGCTGCAAACTTAATGACTTCAGGATCACCCGACGTGTACTTGTAAACAGTCGTTGTCAAGACGTGATAAATCAAGAACGCAAAAATGAACAATCCACTTACTCGTTGCAAAAAGAACATCCGATTATGGTCCCACTTGTACTTCTCTTCGAAATAGTTGTTCTGTGCACGAGAGACAATGAACACACCGTAGACCGCATGGAACAAGAGCGGCAACCAAATGGCAAAGATCTCCATGGCAAGAAGGAAGTGCTTGGGCATCCCTTCGAAGAATCCGATAACACCGTTGAAATAAGCCTCTCCACCAATCGAAAAAGTATTGAGAACCAAGTGCTGAGCCATGTAGTAGCCCACTGGCACAATCCCTGTCAACGAGTGAATACGGTGAAGAACGTAATTTTCCTTAGTTAAAGAAAGAGCCATTTTCGGTAAAGGTTACCCCCATGTGACTTCTACGAGGGAATCTGGGCGGTAATCTTATGAATGATGCCTTATATTGCCGACGTCATCGCAAGAGAAATTATTGACAGCCGTGGAAATCCTACGGTCGAAGTCGACGTTATCCTCGAATCAGGGGTCATTGGAACCGCTGCTGTACCTAGTGGAGCAAGCACCGGAATGTTCGAAGCTGTAGAACTCCGAGACGGAGACATGAACCGTTACATGGGCAAAGGCGTCCAAAAAGCTGTTCTAAATGTGAACGAAATCATCGCTCCTGCGTTACTCGATCACGACGCCAGCGACCAAGAAGGGATTGACCAACTCCTCATCGATTTAGATGACACAGAGAACAAAGGAAAGCTAGGCGCAAACGCGATTCTCGGCGTAAGCATGGCAATTGCTAAGGCAGCGGCAGCAAGCGCAAAACTTCCTCTCTATCGATACGTCGGAGGCACGACCGCGCGAGTACTGCCTGTCCCTATGCTCAACATTCTCAACGGTGGAGCGCATGCAGATAGCAATGTGGACTTCCAAGAATTCATGGTACTACCCGTAAACGCCCCGTCCTTTAGCGAGGCCGTGCGTTGGGGATGCGAAATTTTCCACAACCTCAAAAAGGTCCTGAAATCGAACGGTCTGAACACTGGATATGGTGACGAAGGTGGATTCGCTCCAAACCTTGAGTCCCAAGAAATGGCTTTTGACTACA
>JAPLCS010000144.1 GCA_026392145.1 Fimbriimonadales bacterium
CACCAATGGACAGCAAAGGAGTCGAAAAGTGGCTGAAGCATGAGCACGTTCCTGAACTACTGCAATTCATCAAATCAAACTTTGGAAATGAACCAATGAGCCCTGAATTGATGAAAGCAAAGATCATAGAGTTCCAAGAATCAAAGGGGATTGAAAAGTTTGGCGTCATCGTGAATCCAATTAGGGTTGCCATGACCGGCAAGACATCCGGCCCCGGTCTTTTTGAACTAATGTCCGTTCTTGGTCCGGAGCGAATAGCCAAGCGAGCCGAGCGAGCACTCGATCTAATTTCATGAAATTTGTTCACGGTTCCAATGTAAACGAATGGCTACATGGCCGTGGACCAGAGTCGAGCGACTCACTAAAAAGGGCAGTAGAAGAAATCATCTCCGATGTTGAAAAACGGGGAGATGAAGCCGTGCTGGAAGCTGCCCGAAAGTTTGACGCTCCTTCGATCACCCACATTGAAGTAACAAAGGCAGAATTAGAATCAGCGACTGTCGACAACCATCTCTTCGAAAGCATTCGATTCGCACTCAAAAGGGTTCAGTACTTTCATCTCAACCAGTTAGAAGTCATCCTGAGCGGTTGGTACGATTCCCAACTAAGTCTGATTCCAGATATCTTAGAGTTAAAGTTGCCGCGAAGACCAATCGATGCACGGTGGGCAATATCGCGCGAACCTTCAAGAGTCGCTGGAGTTTATCCCCGTGCAAGGGAGTTTGGGATCGGGCAAAGACTTGTATCCCTTGAACGCGTAGGCGTTTACGTGCCAGGGGGTAGAGCAAACTATCCTAGTTCCGTGCTGATGAACGCTGGCCCTGCCACAGTGGCACAAGTACCACATATCACAGTTTGCTCTCCCGCTAGAGAAGATGGGTCGCTCCACCCAGCAGTACTTGTGGCCCTCAGAGAAACAGGAGTCGACAATACTCTCAAAGTAGGTGGCGCAACAGCAGTTGCAGCATTAGCGCTAGGGACTGAAACCATTCAACGAGTAGACAAAGTGGTTGGTCCCGGAAATCAGTATGTCAATGAAGCCAAAAGGCAATTGTGGGGCAGATGTGGATTCGATGGCTATGCCGGTCCAAGTGAAGTTGCCGTGCTTATCAGCGATCAATCGAACTATCACTTGGCTGCACTCGATATTCTCACCCAAATCGAACACGCTCCCAACAATGTTGCCTTCCTCGTTTCTTGGAATGAAAGTGCACTCTATGAAACTCACGCTCTTTGCCTTGAACTTTGCGAAAAGGCACATAATCCCGTCGGAATAAAAGAAGCACTGGCAGGTTCGTATGCTGTTCTAGTGAAAGATGAAAACGAAGCAATCGATGTCTTGAATGCCATAGCTCCTGAACATTTATCCGTCGGAGTCCAAACCCCCGACCGATTGCTAAACAAGATTCAAAATGCTGGTTGTGTGCTTCTGGGGGATATGACACCAGAGAGTGCGGGAGATTATGTACTCGGGCCATCGCACACGCTACCAACTGGTGGCGCCGCAAGATGGCAAAGTCCCGTGAACGTCATGGACTTTCTCAAATTTCAATCAGTATCACAAATCAATCAAGATGAAATCAAAGAGCTTGCCGCTCACATAGACACCTTAGCAAGTGCAGAAGGGTTCAATATTCACGCCCTTGATGCCACCGAAAGAGCGAATCCACTCGATCACTTAAGTGAAGTAAAGGGCTGCTGACGAACGCATACAATGCAGAAAATTGAACAACATTACTTTCTGTTTTGAAAAATCTCATTGATTTGGGTATCATATAAGTCCGCGAGCGGGCATAGCTCAGTGGTAGAGCGACTCCTTGCCAAGGAGTAGGTCGCGGGTTCGAATCTCGTTGCCCGCTCCATTTTTGTTTATCAGGTTCCTAAATTTCAGCTCCTCAAATGGCGAGATTTCTGATTACTTCCTGGAGCTTGTTTGTAGCATCGATCAGCGAATCTTCAGGATTGAATGCGTGGGGAGCAATTCTCAAAAACCCAGCTCGGACAGTAAGGTCAATTTGATGTTGACTAAACATAATGGAAGCCAACTTGTCTTCCTTTCCAAACAACTCACCAGCCAAAGCAAACGAGAGAAAACTACCATGCAACCCGTTTAAGTTTGGACAAAGTAATAATTGCTCACAGTCTTGCAACTGATCAAGAATAAGTCCCTGAAGAAATCTTAATCGGTCAGTAATTGCCGCCATTCCGATTTCAGATCTCTCCTGTAGCATTTCAGCCGTTGTCACCCAAACCGCATCGGTAGGTAGCGTGCTTGCCTCAAATCGACTTCCTGTAGATGATAACGGCTCGATACTGACATCGCTGGTAAAGCTAGCTCCTGGCAAACAACTTGACGTTAATCGTTCAACCTTCATTTGCTTTCTGAATTCTTCCGAGGTCCATAGAAACCCCGCACCTCGAAGCCCTCCCAACCACTTCCAAAGGGGTGCTACGACCGCATCACATCCA
>JAPLCS010000203.1:0-2385 GCA_026392145.1 Fimbriimonadales bacterium
TCCATCACCCAATTGACTCAAGTTGATAAACCCAAACTCTCCCCAAGAGAAGTAAGTAAAGGTATCGAAAGACTAAAAAAAGAAATCACCGAAGCTGAATCACTAGTTGAATCAAGAGAACGCGAATTAGCCAATCTAGAACTTAAACTCTCGAACATCCAGCCAGGCGACGACGTTCACGCACTAAGTATTCGGCACCACGAAATGCAGACAGAAGTGGCAGAGTCAATCTCCCAATGGGAATCTAGATGCCTTGAGCTAGAAGAACTCGAAGCAATGCAAAAAACAAACTGAGCGAAAGCAAATTAACGGGCAAGCTACTCAAAACTCAATGGGCTCTGAACGAAACTGCTCAAGGAATCTAAAGTCATTTTCCATAAATTGTCGTAGATCATCTACCCCATACGACATCATAGGAATCCGCTCAACTCCCAAACCAAAGGCAAATCCAGAATACTTCTCGGTATTGATTCCGTATGATTCAAGAATGTTTGGATGAATCAGCCCCGCACCACCAAGCTCAACCCACCTACCATTGAACAGCTTAGGAGTAGAAATAGCGTAATCCACTCCCGGTTCAACAAATGGAAAGAAGTCTGGTCTGAATCGCACAGTTACATCAGCACCAAACATCTGACGAGCAAACAGACCAAGTGTCCCTTTAAGGTTTGCCATAGAAACTTTCTCATCAACCATAAAGCAATCCACTTGATGGAAGGTATGACTATGAGTTCTGTCAACGGCTTCGTTGCGATAGGTTCTGCCAACTGTGAACACTCTCAGCGGAACAGAACGTAATCCCTCTCGCACTTCTTCAAAAACTCTCCCCTGCAGCGCAGTACATTGAGTTCGAAGCAAATGATTATCATCAATGTAGAACGTGTCTTGATCATCCATGGCAGGATGGTCAGGAGGATAGTTCAACGCATCAAAGTTATATCGAAAATGTTCAAGTTCAGGGGATTCAAGATATTCAAATCCCATTCCACCAAGTACTCGTTTTATCTTATTAGTTGTTTGTTGAAGAATATGCTCAAAGCCATACCGTGACGCTCTTCCTGGCATAGTAACATCTATCTTCTCAGCAGCAAATTGAGCATGTTGCTCTACCGCCATCAAAACAGATTCTCGCTCAACTATGGCTTGCTCCACAGTTGACTTTGCAGCATTTACCGCTTGTCCAAAAGCTTTCTTATCCCCCTGATAAGTACCGATCTCTCTCAATTTGCCAGAAATCAATCCATTAGAACCCAAAAACTTTATCTTCAATTCTTTCAATTCGGAAGTTGAATTTGCCGATGAAACTTCATTCATCGCCAGAGATTGAAGATCGAGGATTTCTTGCATAAGCCATCTGATTGTACTTGATGTACACTTAACGCATGCTCTCAGAGAAGTTGACTCTACATGGGGACTTGCTGGATAAACACACCCTAAGTACTGTTCTCGATGAGCTTAATAAGCTCAATGTAAAGTTCAAAATTCGAAAATTCAGAGTAGGGCAATATGCAACAGATGCCAGCATTGCCGAACTAACAATTCACGCGGAAACCAGAGAAAAGCTCGTCGAAGCGTGCCATCAAATGGAAGCCTACGGGGCAACCTTTGAAACGGAGGAAGCAGAACTCGCGATTGCCGACATGGACGGTGTACTTCCCGAGAATTTTCACTCCACTACCAACTTTCAGACCTTTGTTTTATACAAAGGAGAAGCAATCGAAGTTGAAAATATTGAAATGGATTGCGGCATCCGAGTGTGGCAAGAAAACGGAAAATACCGAGCTGAAACGTGTCCGATGCACAAGGTTAAAACAGGCGATTCCCTTGTAATCGGCTATTCAGGAGTGCGAGTAGAGATTGAAGATGAAGGGGAAACAGATGAAGTTGAATTCCGATTCATGTCCAATGACATAAGCTCGGAGCGCCCCAAAAAGAGAATGATTGCATGGGCGGCACAAGCCATCAAGGAAGCTAGAGCAGCCGGTAAGGATGTGCTTATTGTGGGTGGTCCCGCAATAATTCACTCGGGCTCAGCACCCATGCTTGCTAAACTTATTGAAGATCAGCACGTAACACTTCTTTTCGCCGGGAATGCACTTGCAGCCCATGACATCGAAGCAAACATGCTAGGCACATCACTCGGTGTTGACCTTTCGACCGGTATGAGGGGTCCGCATGGGCACACACATCATCTCAGAGCCATTAACCGTGTTAGGCGAGCTGGCTCCATCAAGAATGCAGTAGAGGAGGGTCTCATAACGGGCGGTGTAATGTACACGTGCGTGAAGACTGACACTCCTTTCGTACTTTGTGGATCTATTCGTGATGATGGTCCGCTTCCCGATGTCATTACCAATGGCCTAGATTCTACAGATGCTATGCGAA
>JAPLCS010000203.1:2411-8438 GCA_026392145.1 Fimbriimonadales bacterium
AAAGCACGTGGGGAACGTTGGTGTTTGCCTCATGGTCGCAACCATGCTTCACAGTGTTGCGGTGGGAAACATCCTTCCGGTTTGGGTCAAAACTTTCTGTGTTGACACAGATGCGGATACAGTAATCAAACTAACTGACAGAGGAACACATCAGGCTATTGGTGTCGTCACCGATTGTGAATTCTTCCTCAAAGAACTTTCTGCCCAACTTTCCGAGTAGGTTCTTACAAGAACGGGTAATTTATCCTTAGTGAAAAAGTGGTGTTGCGTTGCAATTGTCGGACTTTCAACTTCAAGTTTTGCCGATAGAATCGTCAACGTTCCTATAGGTAGATCCCTAAGTTTTGGTAGCGTCCGCTATGAGCAGATTGACGGACTCAACGAACGAGGGACTCGAGAACAGTTTTTAGCCATTTCACCCATCAAACTCTTTGAAATTGAATTCAGAAACAGGTATCGCACTTATGAAGATTCAAATTTCACCTTTGATATTGCTCGTAATCTCGCACCAGCCATCACGAGTACAAGCCCTGGAATATCAATTGGAGTACTTGATACCCTGAACCAAACGAGTGATGGGAGAAGGGGTTTCATTGCCCTCACATTCAAAGAACTACTCGAAGTAAGCGATGAAGGTGAACCAGGAGAACTCACTCTTGGCTGGCAAGTTGGAAGCAAAAACTCAGGATTCGTCGGAACGACGCTTTCTCTTTCACCACGGACTCGACTCTTCGCCGAGCACAATGGTTTTCGCCTCACTGCTGGTTTCGACTCTGAAATAGCTAAAGGCGTTCGAGCGAGAATCATGACCCAAGATAACCTCCTCCTCGGTGGCATTAGCCTAGTCAAGAAATTTTGATGTCGAAACCATGCTGGTTGCAAAGTTCCACGATACGACTGGCTAGAAAATTACTAAAAATTTCCCGATTCTCACGCTCATTTTCAGAGGTAGCCACCTCGTCATAAGTAAAGGGAGTTCCATAAACTACCGTCACATCCCCGCGTTTAATCTTGAGGGTCCCCACTGGCATTCTCGTATGTGTTCCTATGATTCCAACGGGAATAATTGGCACTTTGGTCTTTTTAGCCAGCATCGCTACCCCTCTAGAAATAGGAAGTAACGTTTTCCCATCCCCTCTTGTCCCTTCTGGAAAGAGTACTAATGCCTCACCTTGTTTAAGCATTTCCAAGGAAATACGTATAGATTCTGTATCTCCTTCACCTCGCTTAACGGGGAAAGCGCCTAAGGAACTAATTAGTATTCGAGCCCATTTCTTCCGAAACAGCTCCTCTTTTGCCATATAGCGCATTTGTCTTGCTGAACCACAAGCTACTGCTGGTGGATCAAGATGACTCACATGCACAGGTGCAATGATTGCCGCTCCTGTCCGAGGCACATTTTCATCACCGATAGAAGTAAACCTTCCGTAACAGTTAAATATGACAACCTTAGTTAACCAACGACAAAAAGCGAACCACAGCGGGTTCGCCTTAGGAGTAATGACTTCTTGTGGCATCTTTAGTTCAATTTCAGATTAACTCCACATCTGGAGTTATTCAGTTGCCCTCTTGGCTAGCTGCTTCAAAATCTCGTAAGTGGTCCCATCTAAAAGTACGAATCGAATATAGGACTTCACTTTTTCATCATCTGACATTTGTGAAGGCTTAGCCTCAGGATCAATGGCTTTGGGATCCATCGCGTTTGCCATTGCCTTTATTTGACCAGCATTGAGCGACTTTTTGCAGGTTTCCAAAATCATATCCACCATTTCGCCAGTAGCGATTTGGCGTCGCATAAAGAGGGCCTTTTGAAGCTTAATGATCTCGGTCTGGAAATCTTGGCTTGGCAATTTCCCAGATTCAATACCATCCGTAATGGCTTGACCGATTTTCTTATCTAATTTCGCAAGTTCGTTCGCATCCTTTTCACGAATTTCTAACTCTTGCCGTCTACACTTCTCAATCGTTGTGAGCAGCGAATTATATTGAGATTTTTTGAGAAGCAGCGGGAGAATAAACTTGACCATGCTCAATTGGTTAATGCGCTGGTAGGTGATTTCGCTCTTTATAACACTATCAGGTATCGCAGGTAACTTCAAAAGCTGATTCAAGAGTTCACTTTTTTCATCCCCTTTACCTGCATCACCCTTCGTTTGGGCTGAGACAGAAGCACACAGACTGATCGCGATTATTGAGCCCAACGCCAATTCACAAAACTTTCTCGAATTCTTCATCATTTCCTTCTATGCAGGATATCCCATTTTATGGACGCATGTCCTCACTTGTCGTTTCAGCGGCATCACTCTTACTCTTTTCGATCGGATCAACTACTGCTGAAATCAAGCAAACAGCCCCCGATGTTTCCAAAACAACAAACCCCAACATACAGATTGTTAACAATATGTTATGAATCAAAGAATCCCCTGTAGATTTATTTTGTTGAGCAAACACCAAAAGTGCACTAAATCCCAAGATTGCGGCTACAAGAAACAATAAAATCCCAATCACTATTCGTCGTTTTCTGCTGAATTCTTGCAAAAATCCACGAATTTCAAGACTGTTCGTTTGCACGCAATACAGTAAAAATGCAACACAAATAACAAAAATGGTTCCAAAGACCCAAGTCACATGTTCAGTGTATTCAAAGCGGTAAAGTATTTGGGTGGTTTTAGTCTTCGGAACCATCTGTATTGACCGTGTGAGGCGCATCAGCAAATTGCCAAACAATGGTGGCTATTGCCCTGTACTAAGTCAGGAAGAATTTCTGGGCGGTGAAGCAGCCAATACAGCCTCATTTCTTGTTATGTGGAGACAAGAAGTCGTTCTCGCTGGTAATGGTCTCGGCATGGGAATGGATTACGAAAACATCCGTCTACGACTACTTGAAAGAGGGCTGGATGTTGACTATTTAGTCCGTTCGGACTTAACTCCGGTTTGCGATGTCTATGTCACGGATGATGGTGACAGAACCATGTTTGGTCTGGGCTTTGATTCAAAAGTGTATACGCCGCTTGATACCATACCTTTTCAAGCCGGTGAGTGGTTTACGGCCGATCCTAACCTAAGTTTCGGTGGAAGAGCCGCTGCAAGGATGGCCTACGAGAAAGGAATGAAACTGTACCTAATGGACTTTTTCGCCGAAAACGAGCAGTTCCCCAAAGGTTCTATTTGTCAATACGGTACCGACTGGGTAGGTGCACGCGGAGATAACGACCTTAACAAGAACTGGGTAGTTCAGTGGTCAAAAAGCCATGAAATTCACTCCATTTTGACAGATGGCGTTAACGGAACCCACGTTTCTACTGCCGAAGGTGATTATTTCTTCTTCCCTGCCTTCAAAGCAGAATCTGTAATAGACAGTACCGGAGCAGGTGCTGCTTTCCGAGCAGGAACAATATACGGACTCTCTAACGGCTGGGATCTAGGACGATCTATCCGATTTGGCTCTGCTGCAGCAGCACTCAAAGTCCCTCACATGGGAGCCGCTGAGTACTTACCAAGTTTCCAAGAAGTCAAAGATTTTATTTTTAGCCAACCAGAAATCGCGTCTAAGTTTGAACTAAAGATTCCGCAACTACATTCGTAACGAAATCTACTGCAATGATTTGAAGAACACCTGATTCATTCTTAATTACTTCACAGAAAAACGTAGAATAGTATCATGGCAAAAAGGAGTTGGCCTGAACTCGTTCAAGACAAACTCAAAATTGTCCCAAAATCACCGGGTTGTTACATTTATCGAGACGAAAAAGGAAACGTCCTTTATGTCGGTAAAGCGATTGTGCTCCGCAATCGTGTCCGCTCATATTTTCGAGACTCAGCCGACCACAGTCCTCGCATTCAGAGACTAGTCTTCAAGATACAAGATATTGAATGGATTGTGGTTGACTCCGAATTGGAAGCGCTCGTACTTGAATGCAATCTCATCAAGCAACACCGACCACCTTACAATGTCAGACTGCGAGATGATAAGAGCTACCCCTACATTTCAATTACTAAAGAATCATTCCCCCGTGTCATTTTCACCAGGAAGGTGAGAAAAGACGGGGCACAATACTTTGGTCCTTACACCAATACCTATAGTGTTCGCGAAACACTGCAACTGCTTCACAAAACCTTTCCTCTCATTCCCTGTGGAAAATCTTGGAGTGGAAAGGAAGAGCAACGTCCTTGCCTCTATTACCATCTAGGCAGATGTTTAGCCCCATGCGCAGGACTTGCCAATAAAGTCGAATATGATCAAGTGATTTCAAAAGTCTCTCTTTTTTTGAAAGGCAAAGAAGACGCAATCATCGAAGATTTGAAGTCGGAAATGGCATTAGCAGCCGATAACCTCGAATTCGAAAAAGCTGCTAAGTTGCGAGATCAAATCAACTCACTTGAGCACACGCTTCAACGCCAAAAAGTGATCTCGGGAGAAACTACCGACCAAGATATTATCGCGGTTGTAAAAGATGAACGTGGAGCAGCTATACAAATGCTCCTCAAGCAGTACTACTCTGAAGCCGTCGAAGTTCCGAGAGAAGTCATCCTACCTGTTCAATTTGAAGAACAACAAATCGTCCAGTCATGGCTTCGACAAAAACGCGGATCGGCAGTGACAGTAGAAGTCCCACAAGGCGGCGAGAAACTTCGGCTCCTAGAAATGGCAGCGACAAATGCAGAATTAGCGCTCACTTCCATGACCCATGAATTAGCAGCAAAAGAGTCATGGTCTGCCGAAGCCATGCAACAACTAAAAGATGCCCTAGGACTTGAAACTCTTCCCTCTCGTATCGAAGGATATGACATATCCAACATTCAAGGCACTGCGCCGGTTGGCTCCATGGTAGTGGTCGAAAACGGTGAACCAGCTAAAAACGAGTATCGAAGATTCAAAATCAAATTTAATCCCGAGAGTCCAAACGACTTTGCAATGATGAATGAAGTCATTCTCCGACGCCTCCGCAGGCACCTAGAGGGGGACGAAAAATTCATCAAACTCCCTGAGCTTTTCATGATTGACGGTGGCAAAGGGCAATTAAGTGCGGCACTCAAAGCGAGAGATGATCTTGGCATTACAACTCCAATGGTTGGGCTTGCCAAGAAACAAGAAATCCTGTTCATTCCACAAAATTTCGTAGACGGAAAGTACGAGTACCGTGAAGTTGTCCTGCCCCTCATGAGTCCAGGATTACTGATGCTAAGAAGACTGCGAGATGAAGCCCACCGATTTGCTCTCACCTTCCATAGAAAGGTGAGAGACAAGAGAATGAACGGATCTACACTCGATGAAATACCAGGCGTGGGCCCAAGAAGGAAAAGACTTCTACTTCGCACATTTGGGTCAATTGAAGGTATCCGCCGTGCTACGGTTGAAGAAATTGCCGCCGTCCCAACGCTAACCAAGGCCGTCGCAGAAAGAGTCCGAGAATTTCTCGTAGAGGCATAAAAAAAGGCAGTGCATTCGCACCGCCTTTTTACAATTTACAAACGATTGCTACTGCAAAAGCCGAGTCGGATTTTCCAAGTATGTTTTAACAGCATTCACGAATTTCGCACCGACTGCACCATCAGCAACTCGGTGATCAAATGAGCCTGTGATGTTCATTCTGGATCGAACTTCAATCTCGTCTTGGTCGTTCACGACAACCTTCTTTCGAACAGAAGCAATTGCTAAAATCGCAGCATTAGGTTGGTTCACAATTGCCAAGAAATTATCGACATCCAACATCCCCATATTGCTGATGCTGAAGGTAGAACCAGTAAGTTCATCCATCGACAGTCGATTGTCTTTTGCTCGTTTAGCCAAATCTTTCACTTCAGATGAAATCTGTCTAAGCGGTTTCAAACTCGCATTCTTAATAACAGGAACAGTCAGTCCATCTTCTAGGGCAACAGCAATACCAACATGCACACCACCATGGAGAAGTAACTTATCGCCTTGGAAAGCAGCATTTACTTGCGGCATTTCTGATAAGGCGAGCGCACAAGCCTTCACAACAAAGTCATTTATCGAAACCTTGCCGCTTCCTTCTGCTTCGAACA
>JAPLCS010000008.1 GCA_026392145.1 Fimbriimonadales bacterium
CCAGCGTCCCGGCTGGTCCGCGTTGTCCTTGTCTTTGCCCTTATCACCGGAGTCGGCGGTGGCGGTGGTAGCAGCAGTACGGCAGCAGCACCAGCGGCACCGACTAGTTTTAGTGGCAGTGTGATTGATGGCTATGTCAGTGGCGCTACCGTTTTCATTGATATTGACAATGACAAAACCTTAGATTGGGTGGATACGAACGCGGACGGTATTTGGACGGCGGGTGAGGGTGAGGCATGGACCACAACTGATGCAAGCGGTTCTTATACATTTACGGCCGACGTTAATGTGTATGCAGGGAAGATTGTTTCATTAGGGGGCACCGACATTACGACCGGGGCTGCCATCACAATCCTATCGGCAGAGGCTGGCAGTCAATACATCACACCCATTTCTACCGCGTATGTTTCTGCGGGTTCATCTGGAGCAACCTTATTAGCCAGCATGGGACTCTCGGCTGCCGACCTTTTATACGATCCAGTATCAAGCACCAGTGCAAATGCAACGACTGTCTTAAAAACAGGATCGTCGTTACTGACCATCATTAATAATGCGAGCGCCTTAGCGACTGAACTTGGTGGCGTTTCTTCTGCAGCAGCTGCTAGTTCAGCATTTAGTTCCCTTGCCAATCTTTCCAGTAGCGCATTAACAAACTTATTTGGCACATCATCGACTGATGCATCAGCATCGATGACCACTTTTCTAACAGGCGCACTTAATTCCAGCGGTATTAACGCTGCCAATTACAGTACGGCAATTTCAGCAACCGCTTCGTCAGTTTCGGCGATTACTACGGCTCTCCAGGGTCTTTCTGCTAGCGCTGTCAAAAGTGGCGAACTCTTTCAGCTTGCTGCTTCGGGGCAAAGTACCTTAATGGCAGACATTAAATCCTTAGGATCTGCTGCTGCTGCGGGTGAAGATTTGACCGCCAAGATTTCAAGTTTGCAGAGTAACTTTACCTCAGCAAATTTAAATGTTTTAAAAGCCGCCTCTGCAGCAAGACTGGCATTTAATACGCAAGATCCTACGAATCCGATCACCACGACGGCTGATACATTTACATTAGAAGCGCCAGTTAGCGGTGCTCCAGTTGTCAAGCTTTTTAACCCTTTAAGTAACGACAAGATGACGGGTAGCGGCAGCCTTGGTCTAGCCGCAGTCGGTTTATTTGATACAAAAGCGTTTAATGGTTCGATCAAACCAGCCTCAAACACCGAGGTTACAAGTAACAAGATAAAGTTTTCTGCATCACAGTCTGCGGTTGAAAATTTTTATAATGGAATGGCAATCACCTTACTGACTGCCTCCGGACCCGTCTCAACAACCATTACGTCGTATAACGGTCAAACAAAAGAGGCAACGCTTGGTACCACCTTATCAAGTACTGTACTAAACGATATCACGACCAAAGGTGCAAGTTATTTGGTGTCAAAAGCAGTTCCAGCAAATATTTCGTTTGCGATTGTGAATGACAAAATACAAATTACCAACACATACGATAAAGATTATGAGTTTGGACAGCTGGATTTAATTTATGTAGCACAACAAGTTGGTAATCCCCAAATAGCCAAAACGGGGCTTGCAACAGTAAACGTTCAGCCACCGATTCCCACCGTTACGCATTTATCTACATTTTCGAGTGGTAAAACGCTCCAAGTCACCGAGGCAGTTACTGGCGCTGCCAATCAAAAAACAGTCAATATCAGTTCAGTTGATCGAAGCTTTACCGAAATTGCATTACCGCTAAAAGTGAGTGGCTTAGGAGTCACGGGTAATTTACAGATTCAGGGTTTACCTACGGGCTCGTACCTCAGTTATACCAAAGCTGATGGAACTATTGTCAACATTGCCAAGGATGTTGGTTCGCCTAATTGGACGATTGGTGGGGCTAATGCTTTGGATGGGCGTATTTATTCCAGCCTCAAGCTTCTCATTCCATCCGATTTATCAGCAGAGTATGCGCTGAAGATTTTTGCTACGAGTCGTTATGGCGGGCTTTCTAGTAGGGCAAGCGAGTCCGTCACCATTTCAATTTCTGCGAATGCCGATGGACTCCAAGTTTCTCCAGGCACAGAATTTAATGCGATTAATGCCTTAGTGGATAACACGATCCCTGCGACGGGTTTAGAGGACACAACTTTTGTATTGGTTGCTAATGAAATCAACGCCATGGTGTCAGCATTAAATGCTAAGCGCATTGATAGCGACTCGGAAAAAGTGGGCTTACGAATTGAATTGCCCACCGGTTTTAATGTTTCCTTTACAAATCCTGCGGTCAAGCAGCAAACCATCACGGCAAGTGATGGAAAAGTGACTGTACAACTCTACGAGTCCGATGATGTTTCATTGGCCTCTGCATTGCAAGCCATCCGATTTACTCCGAAAGCTGATTTCTCAGGGACGGCGTCCATCCAAATTTTTGCAGGATCAATGGAATTCCAGCTGCAACCGGTCCAGGAGCCTTAAAGCTTTTGGCTAACCCTTTTAGTGCATCCATTGGGATTGCACCCGTTTCTGACTTGCCCGTTCTTGAGGCGCCAACTATTGTCTTAAAAGACAGCACCCCTTGGAGTCAAGATAACTACAAATTAGCAGACGGCCGATACCGTACTAGCATTAAAACGAAAGTCAATTCATCCGATGTGGATGGTTCTGAAAAAGTGTATGTTGATATTCGTAAGGCTGAGCTTTCTGAAGCGGGTGCAGTTTTGGATGTTGGTGGCAAGACAGAAATTATCCAAATTAAGCAGACTGACTCAGCAGGGCGAGCTATTTCATTTTTGAGTTCTGCAACCGGTGGCAATGTAAGTGACCTTGTAAAGTCTGGAACAGGGACTGCGCAAGTTGAAATTACACAAGGCAGTACTGGGGTGAAAGAAGTTGCCGAAGTTATTTTTAATAACTTATCGGCCGGTAAAACAATCGGTTTTGGGGGACTTGTATTTACGGCAGGATCGAGTGGGGCTACTGCGAGTCAAATAGCTGAGGCATTCGCATCAAAGGCGGTTGGATTTTCAGCTAATAACACCGCAGTGCCGGGCGGGGTACTTTCGGGCACGCTATCGGGTTGGGGTACTGGAGCCAAAGAAACGGTGTGGTACCGCGTGGATACCGGTGCAGTTCAATCTGTCGATGTAATTGCACCATCGACCACTGCAAAACCGATTTCTATTTTCCTAAGACCCTCCGCAATTGATAGTGGTGTGGGTCTGACAGCGGCCATCACTATTTCTCCAACGCTGCAAAGTTTGACGATTCCTTTTGAAGATCGTCCTGCCACTCCAAGTCTTACAGTGATTCCAACTGCTACTGGGCTTGAGGATCAAACTACTCTTTTCTTATCGCAGTTTATTAAAGTTGATCCAGCAGTTGGCCGTAGTCTAGATACGATCACAGTTTTTACGCGACTCGATAACACGTTCCAATTATTAAGTGCCAATGGAAGCCAACTTTCAAAATCGACAAAAAATGGCTTCACGGACTTCTATGAAGTGGCTGCTTCCGATTTATCCACCACCAGAATTAAAACCCCAGAGCACTTTAAGGGAGCTATTACAAGTAAGACTTTTGCGCGCGATACGGCATCCAATGGATTAGTAGCCGATACGGCAAAAGGTACCAATGATGGAAATTCCACATTCAATATTGGCGCAGTGGCAGACGGGGTCAATATTGCTTCTGGCGTTCTTGCCCTAGATCTGAATGTGGGAGTGGAAGCAAAGCTCTACGATCCAGCCAATCCCACAGCTAGTCTCTTTTCAAAAATTTCCCTAAAAGATTCTAGCGAATCATACGTAGCCAAATTAGTCTTTAAAAATACTCCAGCAGATGCCTTAATCATCAAAGTGGCTGGCAAGCTTGTATTGGGTCAGGCAGAAGGTGCAGATATTGTTTACTCCTTCACGCAAGCCCAGCTATCCAGTCCCAATGACAGCATCACGATTTTGGCAAAGAACGGCTTATTTGGTAAGAGTGTTCTCTTACAAGGGGTAAGTAACGATTTAACCAGTGCTTCTGGAATTGTGGAAAAAAGTGTAACCGTCAATTTGAGTGCAACTGCGGTTGCCCCAGATGTGAGCTTGAGTAGTGCGCGCGGCAACGAAGACACCTCCATTAGCGTTCCCGTTAAGGTCGCAATTAATCCAGAGCGAACGAGCTTTGAAAAAATTGGATTTGAAATTACCCTAAATTCAACTGGAACAACCAATACCAATGACGCCCAAA
>JAPLCS010000317.1 GCA_026392145.1 Fimbriimonadales bacterium
ATCAATCGCACACGTCGAACGACTATTCCTCAAGCACTCCACCACGGGTCTCAGGTGCAAAGATCAACGCAACCATCATGATCACATAGATGGAAGCCGCCACACCAATCGCCGCCGCTGGCCCATTCTCCTGAGCCATCATTCCAATCCATAGTGGTACTGGAGCCGAAAGAATACGGCTCAAATTGTAAGCAACTCCGCTACCCGTCGCTCGAAATGCCTTCGGAAACAGTTCAGGGAAATAGAGCCCAAATCCAGCCGTCAACCCAAGCGCAAAGAATGAAGTAATCGGCGCGAGAATAAGAATCGAAGCAATGTGCGTTCCAAAGTTCGCCGTAATAAATAACATCGCCGCAGCACAACAACCAAAAACGGCAAACATCGGACGCCTTCCATACCTATCGGTCAGAGGAGGGAAAATGAGTACACCTGCCAAAGTCCCCAAGTGAAGAACAATCATCGAAATATTCTTCCAATAAACCTGATCACCCTTATCGACTACCTCGTTAATCAAGTTCGGAAGCCAAAAAGGAAGCAACCCACCGCCTGTAATTCCAATCACCCCTAACGTTGCAGCAATAGCCAAATTCCGCCAAGGCATCCCCTTCTGCAGAGCTCCACCGATCTTAGTAAGTGGAGCAGGCGTATCAGGTTCCAATTTATAGCGAGCCACCAAACACAGAATCGCCGGGACTATTCCCGCAACATACACAAAGCGCCAATTTAATCCACCAATCGACAAGTTAACAAACACACCGACTATGGAACCAATCGCAGCCGCTGTTTGCAAAAAAGCCGCCGCTCGGGCACGCCAGTCATTAGGTACCGTTTCAGCAATCAACGCGGCTCCAGCCGCCCACTCACCACCAATCCCTAACCCCGTCAAAAATCTTGCAACTTGCACTTGCTCTGGCGTCTGGCAAAGCGAAGTGATTCCCGTAAACAGGCAATACAGAAAAATGGTCAGAATCAGTGTCCGAGAACGTCCCCATCGATCCGCCACAATGCCGAAAACAAGCCCACCGAGCGACCAGCCAAGCAACATCGCCACATGAATTCTCGATTCAATCTGAGGACCAATCGCTTTGTACTGCTCCGACCCCAACATTTCCGTCAACATCGGTTGTTTGGTCAATGCAAACAGCGACGCCTCCATGACGTCAAAAACCCAGCCTAGCCAGGCGATAATCAACACTAACTTCTGATGGCGAGTCAGTCCATTAAACATCGTTAATCCAATCCAACCATTCGCCTTAACTGGTCCATTTCAACCTTCCCAAGTAGTCGGCATTCCCCTGGTTGCAAACCGCGCAAAAAGAACGGTCCTATTCGAAGACGAGTCAGACGGATAACTGGATGCCCAATCGCATCGCACATCTGGCGCACCTGTCTCTTTTTGCCTTCATGAATCGTAATCCGAATCGAAGTCGTCATCTTCTTTTCATCGACAAAAACGTATTCCGCTTTTGCAGGGGCAGTCTTTCCACCCTCAATCATCACACCGCGCCGAAGTCGATCCATCTCCCGCTCTTCAGGAATTCCCTCCACAATCGCCTGATATTCCTTTTCCAGCCCGTACCTTGGATGCGTAATTCTCAACGCCAAATCCCCATCATTGGTAACAATCAACAATCCATCGGTATCCATGTCCAACCGCCCAACAGGCTTGAGTTGAACACCATAGTTAGGAAGGTAGCGAGCAATAGTCGGTCTTCCCTGAGGGTCATTCAACGTTGTAACAACGCCAGCCGGCTTATGAAACAGCATCGTGTACTTCTTAGCTTCGGTAATAACCCTGCCATCGACCGCCACCTCATCATCTTCAGTGACCTTGAATCCAAGTTCATTCACCACCGAACCATTAACGTGAACTCTTCCCTCTAAAATGATTTTCTCAGCGGCACGACGGGAGCACAATCCAGAGTGAGCAATCCGCACATGCAGTCTCATGGTTTCGCTCATTCAGCCATCATTCAGCCACCGACCCATTTCCAGTGGTTGGCTGATCAGCACTCGAAAAAGATTCATCGAGGGTAGGTAACGTCGTCGAAAAAGTTCTAGAAGAAACATTGTTTTTCGCCACTTTTTTAGGCATCCCAACTTTAGAAACCAAGTTCCGACTCATTAAGTACCTTCCCGCAACAATCATCGCCGCCAATCCACCAAATACAGCAAATCGAGAAAATCCACTACCCGAACTTGAACCATTCAAAAACCCAACAACTCCACTATTCATCT
>JAPLCS010000312.1 GCA_026392145.1 Fimbriimonadales bacterium
TTGAGAAGGAGAACCTCGATTATGTGGCGATTGCCGCACCTACCAAGTTCCACTGCGAAATGTCCTGTTTCGCTATGGAGGCGGGAGCCCATGTTCTGGTTGAGAAGCCTATTGCGTCTTCGCTTGTGGAGGCTGACCAGATGATTGCGGTCGCCCAAAAGACGGGACGGACGTTGATGGTGGGTCACCTTGAGCGATTTAATCCTGCTGTGGTGGAAGCCAAGCGGCGAATTGAATCTGGCGAAATTGGGCATATTTTCCAGCTTGCTGCGCGACGTCATAGCCCATTTCCTGCCCGTATTACCGACGTGGGAGTGGTGCTGGATATTGCGGTTCATGACATTGATGTAATGCACTTTTTGACTGGACAGCCCGTGGTTCGTTGCTATGCCGAGCTTCAGCAGCGAGCTCATGGCACGCAGGAAGACATGCTCACTGGCTTGCTGCGATTCAAGTCTAGCGATGAGCTTCAGGGGGTGGTTGGGTTGCTGGATGTTCACTGGATGAGCCCTCAGAAAGTACGACAATTGACAGTGACGGGCATGGGTGGGACCTATACGGTTGACTATATCAACCAGGATTTGTATTTCCATACCAACGGGACCACAGAAACTACTTGGCACGAAATTGCTCTTTTCCGAGGCACGAGTGAGGGTGATATGATTCGGCCCCATATCGTTCGGCGTGAACCGCTGCGAGTTGAATACGAGGCGTTTATTGATGCCATTACCCACGGCACGAAGTCGCCGGTGAGCGGCGAAGAGGGCAAGGCGGCGCTGAAGGTTGCTCTTGACTTGGTTCGATCGGGTGAACTGAACGAAGTGCTTACTTCTTGAGGTTGTCCTCTAGGTTGAGCGGTTTCCCAAGACTCGTTTGAGTAACTGACCGTACAGATTCTTGCTTTGCTTTTCTGCTAGCTCTAGGAGTTCTGAGGCGGAAATCCATCCGTTTTGGAACGCAATTTCTTCTGGACTTGAGACGAGGAGACCTTGACGTTCCTCAACGGCCTCAACAAATTCGCTGGCTTGTAGCAGGCTCTTGAATGTGCCGGTATCCATCCAAGCATTACCTCGTTCAAGGCGCTCAACTCTCAGCTTTCCTGCCTTAAGGTATGCCTCGTTTACGGCGGTGATTTCTAGTTCGCCTCTTGCGCTAGGCTTGATGGACTTGGCGATTTCAACCACTTGTTGGTCATAAAAGTATAACCCTGTAATCGCAAAATTAGACTTTGGATGCAGTGGCTTTTCTTCGACATGTACGGCGTTGCCGTTTTCGTCGAAGTCAACGACTCCGTAATGCTGTGGATCAGCGACCCAGTAAGCAAACACCGTGGCACCACTTTCTGCTTGCACCGCCCGTTGGTACTGCTCTTGAATTCCAGCTCCGTAGAAAATGTTGTCGCCGAGCACCAGGGCGCAACCCTCACCTGCGATGAACTGTTCACCGATGATGAATGCTTGTGCTAGCCCGTCGGGGGAGGGTTGTACGGCGTAGCTTATTTTCATTCCCCATTGGCTTCCATCTCCGAGCAGGGTTTGGAACATGGATTGCTCTTGGGGGGTGTTGATGATAAGGACGTCCCGGATGCCGGACTGCATGAGAGTGGCAAGCGGGTAGTAGATCATGGGCTTGCTGTAGACGGGTAGCAGTTGCTTACTAACCGATTTTGTGATTGGCCACAAACGACTTCCCGTTCCGCCTGCAAGAATGATTCCTTTTGTGATTGCCATTCGATTCTCTCTCGTCGTGATTCTACTGCCCTTGGTTGTATTGAACTTGCATCCAATTTCGGTAATCGCCGGACTGGACACTTTTTACCCATGAGGTGTTATCTAGGTACCAGCGGACGGTTTTGCGAAGGCCTGATTCAAACGTTTCTTTTGGCTGCCAGCCGAGTTCATTTTTTATTTTGCTGAAGTCAATGGCGTACCTTAAATCGTGCCCTGGGCGATCTGTCACGAAGTTAATCAGGGACTCGAGTCGGTCAATGGGACAGCCCGTTTCTTCACTCACAACTTTTATGACCGCGTGCACTACATCGATATTTTTTATCTCAGATGCGCCGCCAATGTTATACGTTTCTCCGACTCTGCCACGGGTTGCTACCTCCCAGATGGCGTCGCAGTGGTCGTCCACGTAGAGCCAGTCGCGGATGTTTTCGCCTTTTCCGTAGACCGGTAACGGCTTACGATTGAGGCAGTTGAGAATCATGAGGGGAATCAGTTTCTCGGGGAAGTGGCGGGGGCCGTAGTTGTTGCTACAATTCGTGATTTTAGTTGGCACGCCGTAGGTTCGGAAATACGCTGAGACTAGGTGGTCGCTGGCAGCTTTAGAGGCGGAGTATGGGCTTGATGGATCGTAGGCAGTGGTTTCGTGGAAATAGCCTTCGGCACCTAAGCTGCCGTACACCTCGTCAGTGCTGATGTGGTGAAAGACTTTCTCGAAAAAGTTGCCGTTCCAGATTTGCCTTGCCGATTCGAGTAGGTTAAAAGTGCCCACGATGTTGGTATCTACAAATGCTCGCGGGCCTAAAATGCTTCGATCTACGTGGCTTTCAGCGGCGAAGTGAATAATCCAGTCTGGTTTAATTTCTTCAAAACAAAGGGCAACGGCGTTTGAATCGGTAATGTCGAGTTTTACAAACGCATAGTTGGGTCGATTTTCTAGTCCTTCCAAGTTCTGCATATTGCCGGCGTAGGTAAGTGCGTCGGCGACGATAAACGTGGTTGACGGAGACGATAAAGGTGGTCGATGGATGGTTGATGATGTGCCGATGCACAAAATTTGAACCTATGAATCCCGCAGCGCCGGTGACAAGAATCTTCTTGCCTTGTGGGGATAACACGGGCATGCTTGGCTGAATCAGGGACATATTGGGTGTTGGTTGTGCTGAATCCAAAGTAAACCGCTAGGTAACAACCACTTTATCGAAAAAGTAGTTCCTCGTATAAATGATGGCACGGAACCCAGAAAGATACAGACTTCGTGGTGATTTCTCCCGTACACTACACGTTATGAAAGGTGGTTTCAAACTAACTCTTCGACAAAATCGGACTGCTCTCGTCGGACTTGCGGTTGGAGCAGCGGTGCTGTGTGCCCCTGTAGCCAGTGCTCAAATTGGGAAATTGATTAAGCTCCTTGGCGTTTGGGAAGTGACCAAGCGGTTTGGTGGGGAGATTGACCGAGAGTTCAATAAGCTGATTAAACGAGATCCTAAGGCACCGGTTTCGACCAAGGTCGTTCCGATTATTACCGGGGGGATTGGCAGTCGCAATGCAGTTGGTATGGTACAGATTTCTGGACCTAAGGCACAAGTTGATAAGGTTAAGTCGGTTGCCCAATTGGAACAGGGTCTGTTTGGTAAAGAGATTCAGATTCGTGCGATGATTCCTATTGAAAGTGAGAATATGACCAGCGATATGCACCCTGTTGAGCAGGTTGGCGTGACTGGAATCGTCGATTTTAAGCTGTAAACAGCTTCATTTGGTTCAGAATCGCGGAGTGTTCCTCTTCGGTATGGATGGGGAAATTTGCGATTCTGAACGCATGGGGCTTGAGTTCACTGTAGCAAGCACCGGTATAGATTTGCTGTTGACTTGTTAGGTTCGCTCTCCAGGTTGAGATGTCAGCGTCTGACACGACGGCGAAGACGGTGGGGGATTGGAACTCTTTCGAGGTAACGAGGGCTCGGAAGGGGGTGTCGTTCAGTTGTTCGTAAAAACTTGTTGCCCGCGCGAGTGTTTCCGTTCGGATTGTCTCTAATCCTGATGATAAATACTTTTGGATTGCCCTTTTCAGGAGATAGATGGCGAGGACATTTGGGGTTTCAGCGGTGATGTTTTTTTCAGAGTTTGCGGCTAGCTGAGAGAGTGAGTGGTAGGCGCCACATGACTGTTGTGATGTGAGTGCTTGGCAGCGCTGAATCGCTCGTGGAGACATGACCACCACTGCCAATCCTGCCGGAAGTTGGAAGCCTTTTTGAACTGACCAGTAGGCGAGGTCCACTTTTTCCCATTCAAGTTGCACCACCGGAATACTTGAGACAACATCCACCAGCATGAGCTTGTCTGGGTACCGATTTGCGATTTCAGAAATTTGGTTTTCTGGAATCCAAAGGCCGGTGCTCGTTTCATTTTGGGTTACGCATATTGCTTCGGCGGACTCTGGGACAATCACTTCGCCGAAGTTGCCGGAAAAAGTCGTAACGTATTCCCATCGTGATGGAGTTCGGCCCAATCGCTTTGCATATTGGAACCATCTTTCTCCAAATTCACCCCCGACTAAGTGGAAGGACTCTTGCTTTACCAGACTTTCGATGGAACGCTCCCACGCCTCATTTGCAGAAGTAAGTAGGGCGATGGTGTGTCCTTCAGGAATTGATAGGAGGGATCTGAGTCCTTGCTTTACTTCGGCGAACATTGACTCGAACCATGGTGTGCGGTGAGAGCGCCAGAAAACGCCTTCTGCATCGGCATCGTTCATCCACTGCATGAGTTCTGGATGCACTTTTGTTGGACCTGGGGCGAGAATGATGGGAGGCATTGGTTACTTTAACTCAGCAATCTTTTTGAGTTGCCTGTGTTTAGGATTATACGTGCTCGGAATATGTGTTCTGTGAGTACGCAGTCTTTAGCAGTCATGAAAAGATAGGGGTTCTAGGAAAATCCTAGAACCCCTTGAGACCTTACACCTGTTCATTGATGAACTTATAGGGAGTCGGACCAGCGATAGGCGTCGATGAGCTTGCGCTCTCCTTCTTTGCCTTTGGTTGACACTCCGTGCTCCATACCAAGTACGCCTTTGAACCCCTTGTTCAGAATGTGGTTAAAAATCTTTCGATAGTTCACTTCACCTGTGGTTGGCTCTTGTCGACCTGGATTGTCGCCAATTTGGAAGTAGGCGACTTCGGAATAACCCCGATCAATATTCGGAATCAAGTTTCCTTCGTGAACTTGCTGGTGGTACATATCGAACAGCACCTTACATGAGGGTGAGTTGACGGCACGGCAAATTTCGAAACCCTGGGCGATTTTGCTTAGGAACAAGCTTGGATGGTCTCGGTAGTTTAGTGGTTCAAGCACCATTACCAAGCCATGTGGCTCAAAAATTTCAGAGGCATATCGAAGTGATTCAACGACGTTAGCGGTTTGATATCCCATTTCTTGTCGGTAATCGATCGTTCCTGGAACGACAGTCATCCACTTGGCATTGACTCGTTTTGCGACATCCACTGCGGCTTTGCACTCCTCTAGAAACTTGTTTCTAGAGTCGGCGGCTCCGGTGGAGAGGGTTGGGCTCCATGCAGTTTGCATGTTGACCACGAAAACACCCATGGTCATTTTGAGGCCTGCCATTGTTTTGGCAAACTTCTCTTGAAACTCGATGGGTCTACCGCCCATTCCGTTGTCTTCCCAGGCGGTGAATCCCTCGTCAGCAGCAAACTTCAGTTGATCTAGATCACTGGCGGCATGGTTTGAGAACATTCCGAAGTGGGGGGCATAGTGCATTCGGAATTTCTTCCCTTGCATTTTTTTGCCGAGTTCTGCGTATTCGTTTTGTTGTTCCATAGCGGCGGAGGAGTTTGCTGCCATGCCGGTGGCGACAACACCGGCAGTGGTAGCAGCAATTGAAGAAATTAAATCCCTTCTGGACAAGTCCACGTTAGAAAACTCCTTTAGTCTTCCCTGGGATTGCCACTGCTGGAACTGGAATGGTCATTCCGAGGTGGAAGCCTTCTGGCATCAATACGACATTGGAATTGAGAGCCTTTTCCCATGTCACTTCTTCTCCGGAGTAAGCGCTCATTCGACCCATGATGGCAGTCAAGGTACTTTCGGCGACTTGTACACCTTCGTTATAGCCCAAGCTCTTCTTGATGCTGTCGTAGAGTCGTACGTGCTCCAGAACATAGGGGTTTGGCCGATCGCCTTCGAATCTCCAATTCTTTTCACCCTTGATGCTGGTGTTTGCATTGGAGACGCCCTTTGATCCCACAATTCGTTCGGATACGTTTGATGCGCAGCCGTCTTGTTGTCGGCAGTAGCGCATCATCTTAGCGCCGTTTGCGTATTCGTACTCGGTTGCAAAGTGGTCGAAGATGTGTCCGTAAATTGGTTCGGTTCGAGACTGTCGTCCGCCGAGTGCTACGGCTTTGACAGGGTGACCGTTCATCGCCCAGTTACAGACGTCGAGGTTGTGAACGTGTTGCTCAACGATGTGATCTCCAGAGGACCATGCGAAGTAGAGCCAGTTTCGAATCATCCACTCGGCATCGCTCATGCCTGGAGTTTGTGATGCGGTCCATAGTCCGCCTTGGTTCCAGTAGCAGCTCAGGTGGACGATATCACCCATTTCACCGTCGTGAATTCTCTTCATGGCTTCCATGTAGGCGAGGTCGGCTCGTCGTTGGGTACCTGCCACCACGGTCAGGTTTTTTGCTTTTGCCTTTTGGGCGGCGGCGATAACCGCTCGCACACCTGGACCATCAACAGCGGCAGGCTTTTCCATAAAAATGTGCTTGCCGGCTTCTACCGCAGCGGCGAAGTGGATAGGTCGGAATCCTGGAGGAGTGGCGAGAATGACAACATCAACATCGGTTGCCAAAACTTTTTGGTAGGCATCAAGTCCGGTGAAAGATCTACCATCGACTTTGACTCGGTTAGGCATTTCTTTTTTGAGACCGTCCAAACACCCGTTCAGTCGATCTGGGGACACAACACCGATGGCGTGGAGAACTACGCCTGGGTCGGCGGCAAGGCTATCTCGGATGGCACCGCTACCTCGGCCACCGCATCCAATTAGACCAATTTTAAGAGTTGGTTTGTCTTGAAAAAATCCGAACGAGTTGGCGGCCAGTCCTGCTGCCGCGCCTGCCACGAGTTGTCGCCTTGTGATCTGCATTGATAATTCCTTTTGTTTGCACTTTGTTGAACCTGGGCCAAGCTGTGCTAGCTTGGATTCAGCTTCACTGTGTAAACATTCGTATGTTATCAGATTACATTTGGCAAACTAGCCTTAAACCGATAAATTGTCCATTTGCTAGCCACCATCGGCTTTTGGGACTTTGGGGGTCGTTTTCATTCCACTTGGCGCTGTAGGGTTCGAGTTGGTTCTTTAGGAATTTACTGAACTTGTCTCGGAATGACCCGCCCATGACACCAAAAAGTGGTTTTGCCGAGTCGCCGTAGCTCACCCATTCCGCTACGTTCCCGTTCATGTTTTTGATTCCCAGCGGGTTTGCGGCTTTACTTTGAATCTCGTGGGTGGTGTCGTCGGCATTTTCCCAGCACCAGAGATCGTTTTCTTGGGGGGTTTGTTGGTTGGCGTACGCCCATTCGGCAGCGGTGGGTAGCCGGTAGTTCTTGCCAGAACGTTTGGAGAGCCACTTGCAGTACTCTTCGGCGGCGAAGCTGGACATGCAGATGGCTGGGAAGGTGTGGTGACCAAAACCGATGAAGATGGCGGCGTAGGGTCGGCTTGGTCTGGTGGTTGCATTCACACCCTTACCCTGGGGATCTTTGGCTATTTCTTCGGCAGTTTGGTCTAGCCGTAATGCCCAGATTTCGAAGACTTCCCATGGTATTTCGGTTTCGCTCATGTACAGGTTTTTGACCTTGGTCGTTTTGCCTTCGTAGGTTGTTTCTCCATCGGGGAGTTTGACCATTTTGAATTCGGTGAGGTGCTGAGGAAACTTTTCCACGAAAGTTTTTGCGCTTGAATCTTGTGGCGCCATCCCAAGGAGGGTCATCATTGAGAAGATGCCGATTACGATGCTTTTGGGCGCGGGAGTTTTAACGAAATTTGTTTTCTCGCAAATGCACATGGGTGTCTCTGTTCGTCTTACCCTTTTTTCAACGTCTCAGGCTCAAGCAAGTTCCGCTGCTGAGCGAGCGTTTACTCGATTTCGGGACCTTGATTCGCTGATGAGTGACTATCAGAATGCCAGCGAATTGTCGCAACTTAATCGTTCACAAGGACAACTATTCCGAGTTTCTGATGATGTGATGCAGGTGCTGGTGAAAGCGAGAACCTTGTCGATTGAGACGGATGGCATGTTTGATATTACGGTGGGTCCATCGGTCAAGCTGTGGCGACTAGCTCGATCGAGTCGGCAGTTACCGACTGATCAGGAGATTGCACAGGCTCGGTCGTTTGTAGGAATGCAACATGTTTTTCTCATGCCAGCGGCTCATCAGGTGCGGTTATTGAATCCTGCGGTTCGTTTGGATCTTGGAGGAATTGCCAAGGGCTATGCGTGCGAGCAGGCGGTCAGGCAAACCCAACTAGCGGGGGTTCGATCCGCGATGATTGAGGCAGGTGGAGACATCTATGTTTCTGCGGCACCACCGCTTGAACGAGGCTGGAAAATTGCGATTGAGGGTACGAAGAGGACCGTTGAAGTGAGCCACTCGGCGGTGAGTACGAGCGGGAGTACGGTTCAGTTTGTTGAGATCGGCGGAGCCCGTTATAGCCACATCGTGGACCCTCGAACGGGCGTTGGGTTACGGACTTTGAGGCAGGTCACCACGATCGGAAAGGATGGTGCGATGGTGGATGCACTTGCGACGGCTTTTTGTATTGAACCGACCTTGCAACAGCGATTTCGCGGCGTTCGAGTTTTTATTACTGAACGCCGCGAATTGTCTTCCGACGAATCATCTACTCTTCGGTAGGGATTAGATTGTTAACCGGCGTGAACGGTTGGAGTCACTGCTATGTCTTTATCGTCCGAGCCTCGGAAGAGGAGCGGGAATAGGATTGCGGCGAGCACGGTCAGGATGGTTGGAACGAGGAAGACCTTGTCCCAGTGCACCATGTCTGGCTGGCCAGCGACGGTTGACTTGACCGTGTTGGCGCCTTGGACAAATCCTGCAACTAGCGACCCGACCCATCGACCTAACCCTAAAATCACCAACGCGATTAAGGCTTGGGCGGAGGCTCGAATTTCGGAGGGAGCTACTTTATCGACATAGATGAATCCGGCGACAAAGAAGAACACGTAGCAGAAGCCGTGTAGGGCGAGGGACGGAACTACGAGGTTTCGTGCCCACTCCATGGTTGGCGCCAACGTAAAGATCATGTAGCGGATTGGCCACGCAATGATTCCAATTAGGATTGTTTTGCGGAGCCCTATTGCTCGGATGAAGAAAGGTAGGGCCAGCATCACAGCGATTTCGGCGATTTGACCGATTGACATGATTGCGGCGATGTTTTTACCTTCTATCCCTACCCCTTTCATATCAACCGATGCTCCAAGGAACGAGGATGTGTGGAGGTAGTAGAACTCAAGTTCAGTACCGACTACGAAGGCGCAGATCATAAAGGTAAGGAACGAGCGGTCTTTGAGTAGGCCCAGGGCTTTTCTGAAGGCGAACGGATCGGTGTACTGTTGGGGTGGAGTTTTTGGCAGGAAGAAGGAGAATACACCTAGTACCAGCGAACAGCCGCCCGCCAACAGGAACAGTACATTGTGTTGCTCTGGCATCGTTGTTTGTAGGAAGGTGAGTGCCCATCCGGCAAGAATCCAACCTATGGTTCCCGCCACTCGGATTGCTCCGAACTGCTTGGTTGAGTCGCTAAGATTGGCAAAAACAATGGAGTTTGTGAGTGCCAGGGTTGGGGCATAGCAGATTGAGTACAGCAACATTAGCCCGAGGAACGGGGTGAAGTCTTTAACCGCCGAGAGTCCGAGGAGTGCGACGCCACCGATGAGGTGGAGAACTCCAAGTAACTTTTCGGAGTTGATTCGACGGTCTGCCAGTTGACCGATGATTGGGGGCATAAAAATACTCGCGAGCGGCAGCATGGAGAAGACGATTCCCTGTGATCCCCCCTGTATTCCTAGTCCGTTGGGAGGTGGGTCTCCCATGTATTTGCCGACAGTTACTGCCCATGCGCTCCAAATCGCATATTGCAGGAGCATCATTATCCAAAATTTCGCAATCCGCATAGCTTGCATGGGATTTATCTTAGCAGGATTGAGGATTGGCTACCAAGGTTGAATTTTGTCGTTCGCAGCGGCGCATGAACTGAAGCGCATGTTTGATGAGAACGCACGGTCCTTTCATTGATTTGAAGGGACTTGGTTTGTTCACATTCTGTTTGTTCACATTCTTGAACGTTTGAGGTGAGCGACTTTCGTGGGAATTTGTGGGGGAGTGCCCATTTTGCACGTTGCTGAGTGATAGGCACTTTGGACACCTTAGGTTCAAAATTTTTCTAATTTTTGATTTTGATGGGCATCTGGTTGACAGGCATGAATGCTTGATGGATGGGGAATTTTTTGGCACATGATATTCGGCGTTGTTAGATGTTTTTGTCAACTTGGAATATTGCTTTGCTTTCAGAGGAGGGTTAGAATGATGAGGATAAGGAGTTGGGAGAATGGGCGGAATGTTGCTCACTGACAAGCTCGTTTTACGATGGCTGGAAGTTCTCAAAGTTTGGTCGCTTGACAGTGCCACCCACAACATTTTGCTGGCTACCATTGCTTACCCCGCCCACGCTAGTGGCTTGTCCAATATCGAGTTCTTTTCGTGGGGAACAGGGGAACAAGGTCAAAAAAGAAAGGTGGCAAATCTTATAAGGAAGTCGTTAAGAAAGGCTAGTATAAATGACTACAGTGCATAAGAGAATATTGCTCTCGTCAATAATAATTCTAACTGCAATTCTAACTGCCTTAGCGGGGGTAGAAATCGTCAGGGTACGCGGGGTCTTGATGGAAAATGCGATGTCTGGAGCATTTGAAATGGCGCTGGAGAGCGGAAAAATCAAAACTTCGAACGGAGGCGTCACATATTTTGATTTACCATTAAGGACTACGATCACTGATGGCCGTGACCGATACTTAAGATATCTTGAAAGTGGTCACTATGTCTTAGTTTCCTACAGACGCAGCGGTTTCAATTGCTTCACAGTTCTCAGATTGAGAGAACATGATAGTGAATTTATTTGTAGTGGCTTCGTTAGATAGAAACGCTCGACTTCTTGACGAGACCATTTGGATCGGAACAATCAATTTCCTCAAAACCTAATCCTGACAATCTCTTCCAGTTCTAGCCTGGTCGCCCTTCGGCGAGCCACTAGCGTGGACTGGGTAAGCAGTTGTGACGTGTGTGCCTGAAGCTGGCTTGTAAAGTGGCTGTGCTGTTTGTTCTGCAGGATAGATAGGGAGATTGAGGTAGAAAGGAGTTGGGAGTATAGGCGGAATGGTGCTCACTGACAAGCTAGTTTTACGGTGGTTGGAAGGTTTTGGTGTTTGGTCGCTTGACAGTGCCACCCCAGTTCTTCTTGCTTACCCCGCCCACGCTAGGGGCTTGTCGGACGAGTTGACGTTGGAGATTGGTAGGCTGTGGTGATTCTATCTCTAATTGCGGTGACTAGCCTCGACGTGAAGTGCTCTTTCTCCCTCCCAAAACTATGGGAGGGGCACCGAGATCACATTGCCAGGGAGTTGAAATCTGAGTCCCATGTAAGGTTGAACGAGAGAGTGTCTTTCAATTTCGAGGCAGCACAGGGCAGTACCACTGAAGTGAGCGCAATGGTTTCGGCAACCAAGAAACTGCCGAGCCACAAATTTGAGGAGGCCAAGCCGAAAGGTGAGTGGACTGTGGTGTCGTTCACTAAGTGGTTTAAACCGAAAGGTAGCACGACTACCCAGTTAAGCGGTGTTGGGAGCATGGTCTTTTCAAAGACAAAATTTGTCTATACGCAAGTGCTGTTTATGGTTAAGCCTTCGCAGGCTGAAATTGCGGCAGCCAAGGAGGTGGCAATATCGATCAAGCTGTAGTTCGGGTTCGGGGTGTTAGGCTCCGCACTCAAGACTATCCCGGCTTTCGAGCCAGATCACCCCGACCCTCTATAGCAACGGCGTGAAGAGGAGGAATAGAATGATGAGGATAGGAGTTGGGAGTATGGGCGGAATGTTGCTAACTGACAAGCTTGTTTTTGGTCGGTTGGAAGGTTTTGGCGCTTGGTCGCTTGACAGTGCCACCCCAGTTACTCTTTTGCTGGCTACAATCGCTTACCCCGCCCACGCTAGTCGGCCTGGAAAGGGCAAAAAGACCGGCAAGTCTGGCTTGATGCGCCCGCTTAATGAGAAGGAGTGGGCGCGCGTATAATATGAAGATCAAAGGGATGTCTGGTGTGATCCTTTTTGGACTCTTTTTGATGGTTGTTGCGATAGTTGAAATTCTTAGCACCAGTAGCCGAAGGCATAATCTGAATACTAGAATCTCACAATTAGATATTGTTGGAAAATCGGTCGAGGAATCGAGGAGCAGACTGAAGTCAATCGGATTGGGTTTGAATCCTGTTAACCTCCGCATCGGTCAGGACGAGAGCAGTTGCGACACCTTCGACTGTTATCCCGATCAACCCAAATTTACTGTGCTGCCATTAGGTATGACGAGGACAAGAATTGTCGTACGAGTTGAAGAGTCAAGAGTA
>JAPLCS010000356.1 GCA_026392145.1 Fimbriimonadales bacterium
CGCAACTCGACTAGGATTGATTCCGTTCGAACCGTCCTTTGGACACGTTCGCGGCGAAGCATAAACTTCGCATTCGATCAACCGCAAAAGAGCTCTGACCTTTCACGAGGTTAGGGCTTTTTTTGCTTGTCAATACAAGGTTCAGTTCTTGTTTCAAAAACGATTGACATCTTGTTATCATTGCACTGCGAGTAAGAAGCAAATGCAGTTGCCCCCCCTCGGTGATGTCGCTTCAGTTAGACCCAGTGCCTTCGTCTTGCTTTTGTGCAAGTTTTTGCATTTATTGCGCTCAATATTGCATCAGGGTTCGCCCTTAGAAAAAAACTACATTCCCAATAGTTCAATATTCTTGGCACTAGGTCTTGGCGTCGTTATGACTTTGGTCATCAATCGAGGAGTTCTATTCCAACAAAACTTGCCATTAAAAATCAAGATGACAAAGAGTGAACGAACACCGGCTGGGGATTTGAACTTAAAGTGTCTGATATGGACAACCGGTTCGGAGCCAGCATTGGATATTTCTGCAACGACTTCTTGCGGATGTTCAGTTACCGCCGTGCCAAGTCATCTGTTACCGGGTGAGGTGAAAGAATTTCGCGTTACGATCAAAGGATACTTGAACGTTCCTAGGACCTTAATCGTTACTATGTTTTCCGGTAAGCGCAAGGCGTTGCAATTTGAAATACAGGATGGAAAGAAAATGCGATTTTTAGATTCGTCGCTTAACTCAGCGGAGGAGTGTCGCCGAATCGACTAACAAAAGGAGAAAAAAATGAAAAAGAACAGAATCAACTTGATTCCCTTAGTACTAGCGTTTGGACTTGGAACCGGGGCTTCAAGTTTGGCAGTGTCCGTCGTGTTTCCTGGCGACCTTGGAACTCAATACGGAAAAGAATGTAAAGCTAGTGGTGGAGGCGAAAATTGCTGCTCGAGAAAGTGTGCAGCAACATACGGGTCTGGAACAGCGGCATACAGGACTTGCTACCAGGACTGCGTTTTCCAACTGATAGGATGAAATCAATCCTGTCGCTGAAGCAACAGGATTATTGAAACTGGAGCAAGGAACTAAATGATTAATAAAAAAGTGGTAATGGCACTTGTGATGCTGAATTTGGCGGTGCTTTTGGGTTGGGGTGTCAAAGTATTTACTGATAAGCGTCAAGCTCAGGAGTTTGAACGGATGATTGCGGACGCTCATCCTGCCACAATGGAGGCACTCAAAGTTACGACTAGATCTAATGTATCTAGTGCAAAAGAAATAAAGGAGAAAGTCCAGCGAACCAGATCAATTGATGATGCCGATTTGCAATTTCTAATAGAGCTTTTTCGGCGGGGACCGGAACAGAAATCTCCAGAGAATTGGTCTTCGTTGGCTCTGGAGGCGGTTGTTCCCATCTGCTACGTCAGAACCTTTTCTTCCTCACAAGAAAAGACAGTGAAATCCTTTATAACTTTGTTGCGCGAAACGTCCATAAAAGAGAAGAGTTATCGATGCGAACTTGCGGCGGTAACATTATTGGCTCGGACGAATTTGTCTTTCCGGAAAGAAGCCCTCGATGAATTCGAAAAATCTACTGAGGTTAAAGTGCGTGAATACGTAGCCAAGGCAAAGAAATTTCAACCCGGCAGTTTGTAACGATGTCCGAAATCACCATGTCTTCCATAGAGCGGGACAATATGGACTTCTTTGGTTTATCGGCATGTTAGAATACTGCAAATGATTGCGGGTCGGATACAAAGCATTGACCTCCTTCGCGGAATCGCGATCCTCGGCATGGCGCTTTCAGGGCTCATACCCGACTCACTGCCCTGGTGGATGTATCACGCTCAAACTCCACCACCAACCAGAGAATTCAATCCCGCCGTATCAGGAATCACATGGGTGGACCTGGTGTTCCCCTTCTTTCTCTTCTCAATGGGAGCAGCCATCCCACTATCCATGCAACGAGACATCAACCATGGAGACAAATCGAACAAGCATTCCCCAGAAACGCCCACCGTCACCATCATTGCCAAGTTGCTTAAACGCTGGGGGATGTTGGCCCTCTTCGCAATCCTTAGCCAACATCTACGCCTCTACACCCTCAAAAGCAGCCCCACTCAACTATCAGCAATCGTCTCCCTCCTCGGATTCGCATTCATCATCGCAACATTCATTCGAATACCAAACCGCAAATGGATTTCATGGCTAGGTTTTGCCGGAGCCTTCACGCTTCTTACATGGTGGAAATATCCCGAAGACAAGTTCGGCTTCATGAATTGGCGAATCGACATCATACTCATGGTGCTCGCGAATGTTGCGTTTAGCGGCGGCTTAATCTGGTGGCTTACCAAGTCCAAACCCCAAATTCGCTTCTATGCGGTAGCCGTAGTCGCGGCACTCTTTCTCGGTAAAAACGAAGCTGGCTGGGTTCAATACGTCTGGAACTTTGACCCCATCAAGTTGCTCAAGCCACTGATGGGCACATCATTCGAACGAGTACCCGTGCTGTACAACATGGAATTTCACAAATACCTGCTCATTGTGTTGCCAGGCACATTCGTAGGCGACTGGCTACTCACCGAAAACAAGCAAGAGCCACAACACAATCACTCAAAAGCAATTCCTTGGTTAGCCTTAACGGCAGTGATCATTTCATGCATAGGACTCACAACCCAAGATTCAGTGCCAACAAAATTCTTTACCGCAATAGCAACGGTAGCATGCGGTCTAGCAATCCAACGACTGGCTTCAACCTCGAGTAAAGAAACTCAAAACATGGTCTCCATGGCGCTTGGATGTCTGATCCTCGGATTCATACTCGAACCAATCGGAGGAGGCATTCACAAAGACCCGAGCCATCTCAGCTACTACGCAATCACTACCGGTCTAGCAATTCTCACCCTCGTGGCACTCAGATTTCTCATGCTGAACCCATCATTCTCAAGAAGAATCAAATGGGTTGAGCAATGCGGGCAGAATCCAATGTTCGGCTACGCCATCATCGCCAATCTCATTCCTGGCTTAAACTTTTTCAGTCAATACGGAGCCTACGCCGGCGAATGGTTCCCCAACCCCTGGCTGCTCACGGTGCTCGATGCGGGAGTAAAAACCCTATTCCTAGTCGTTCTCGCCTCCCATGCAACAAGAAAAGGCTGGTTTCTCAGAACCTGAGACGGTAACGTCCAAAATCGAATAAACTGAATCTATTCATGCAAGCAACGACGCTATTCGACAAAGTTTGGAATCGCCACAAAGTGTGTGACCTCCCAGGCGGAGGAACCCTACTCTTTATCGACCGGCACCTTGTCCATGAAGTCACCTCTCCACAAGCGTTTGATGGACTACGAGAACAAGGAAGAAAGGTTCGACGACCAGACCTCACCTTTGCAACCGTCGATCACAACGTACCAACCGATGGAAGAGCCATCGATGATTCAAGCCTAAGTGGTAAGCAACTTGCCGCACTCGCCACCAACGCCAAAGAATTCGGCGTACCTCTGTTCGGCTACGGTCATGCGAAACAAGGAATCGTTCACGTCATCGGCCCACAACTCGGCATCACCCTTCCAGGACTCACCATTGTCTGTGGCGACAGCCACACAAGCACCCACGGCGCCTTCGGAGCCCTGGCATTCGGCATCGGAACAACCGAAGTTGAGCATGTCCTCGCAACCCAAACCTTGCGAAGCAGCGCAAAGCCCAAGTCGCTAGGAATTCGAATCGACGGAGAAATCAAAGCCGGTGTGACCGCAAAGGACATCGTACTCGCCATTATCAGAAAACTGGGCGCAAGTGGTGGAACAGGTTACGTGGCTGAATACTACGGCCCCGCCATCGAAAAACTCAACATGAGTGGCAGAATGACCATCTGTAACATGAGCATCGAAATGGGTGCCCGTGCTGGTCTAATCGCACCCGATCAAGTCACCTTCGACTTCATCGCCTCAGAAGATCGCCCCTACGCACCAAAGGGAGCCGAGTTTGATCGAATGGTGGAAGATGCAAAAACTCTTAAAACCGATGACGCATCCGCCTTTGACCGACACGAAGTGCTCAACGCTAATGAGTTAGTGCCACAAGTGACCTGGGGGACAACTCCCGCAATGACAATCGATATCAATGGAGCAATCCCAGAGCCCAAAGATTCAGCCGAAGAACGGGCGATTCGCTACATGGGGCTCAAACCCGGCGACAAAATGTCAGACCAACGAGTCAATACCGTCTTTATCGGTAGCTGTACCAATTCACGCATCGAAGACCTTCGCGAAGCGGCAAAAATCGCCCAAGGAAGACAAGTCGCCCAGGGAGTCCGTGCCCTGGTAGTTCCCGGAAGTGAAGCCGTCAAACACCAAGCCGAATCCGAAGGGCTAAGAGAAATCTTTGTCGAGGCAGGATTCGAATGGCACCAAGCCGGATGCTCCATGTGCCTCGGAATGAACGGCGATATCCTTCGACCGGAACAAAGAAGCGCGTCAACATCCAACCGACCCTATGAAGGTAGACAAGGCCCCGGTTCTAGAACCCACCTCGTTTCACCCATCACCGCCGCCGCCACCGCCATCGAAGGCAAATTCGCCGACCCGCGACCGTACCTCTAACAATCGTTAGTGGTGAACCATCGTCCCAACGCCCTCATTCGTAAACACTTCAAGAAGCAGGGCGTTTGGTTGTGAGCCGTTAATCAAATGAACCGTCTCAACCCCCGATTGAAGCGCATGAATTGCCGCTGAAATCTTGGGGATCATGCCACCATCCGCCCGACCAGAAGCAACCAACTTCTCAGCATCCGCAATTGAAATCTGGGTAATCGTCGAATGAATATCGTTCCGATCGGAAAGAAGTCCATGGGTGTCCGTCAACAAAATAAGTTTTGACGCCCCAAGAGCAGAAGCAAGTTCCGCCGCTGCCGTATCTGCATTGATATTAAGCGGTCGATGCTCAGCATCATTCGCAACCGAACAAACGACCGGAACAAACCCACCCTCCAAAACAGACAAAACAAGTCCTGTATTGACCTGAGTAATCTTCCCGACCCGTCCCAATTCGTCCGAAAGTGGCTCACCCATAAACAAATCTCCGTCGCGACCGCTCAGCCCCACCGCATTGCCTCCGGCTTTCTGAATCTCAGCCACCAACGCTTTATTAGCGCGTCCAGCCAACGCCATTTCAACGACTTCCATGGTCTGATCGTCCGTGACTCTCAATCCATCCACGACAACCTTTTCAATGCCCAGCTTTTCAAGCCAATTATCAATTTCTGGTCCCCCACCGTGCACCAGCACCGTCTGGATTCCCACTAAGTTCAGCAGCAAAATGTTACGAATCACCCCATTCAGCAAATCAGGGTTTCGCATCGCACTTCCACCATATTTCACAACAAACGTTTGCCCCTGAAATTGTTGCAGGTAAGGAAGCGCTTGGTTCAATATTTCGCCGCGAAAATCACTCATGAAAATCTATTATGAACCACTTAACAAATCTCGAAAATAGTGTCAGAATCTAACTACAAGACATGGAAGATCTTTTTAGTTTGCTCGAAGAACTAACGGTGCTCACCACGGAGGAACCACGCACAATTATCGGCCCGCTAACCTACGGTTTAGACAAAGCCGCCGTCACTGAATTGATTGAAAAAATTCGCAACAGCCTGCCTCGCGAACTACGCAACGCAAGCGAAAATGCCAAGCAAGCGGAACTCCTTCGATTCAATGCAAAAGCCGAATTTGATGGTGTGGTTGCCAACGCCCAGCGCGAAGCAGATCGCATCCTTGCCGACGCAAAAACTGAGGCAGAGGGCATCATCGCACAAGCAGAGCTCGAACAAGAAAAACTCGTGTCCGAAAGCACTACGTTAAATCTCGCGAAACAACAAGCTGAAAGCATCTTAAACGAAGCGAGCTCCAAAGCAGAAGTAATGCAACAAGACGCCCTCAAATACGCGACTAGACTGTTGTCAACAGTTCAAGAAACCGCTGAAAGAGTTTCCAAAATGACTTCAGAAGCCAACGCAAAAATATCGAGAGAAGAATCCCCTAACAAGATTCCAAGCAACGCTGAAAGAAGCAACGAAAGAATCCGCGTCTAAACTGCGTTTTCTTCAAAAACAATCATAAAAGCCGCTGCCAAACTCATGGCAACGGCTTTCTTGTTAATCGCTTAAAAAGGACTTAGCCCAATAGTCCGCGCTCAGCTGAAAATTCCTCACTACCAATCAAGGTCGGCTGAGCTGGCTGAGTTTCCAACTGCACAAACCTCGATTCATCGCTCGAAGTGATAGAGGACAACATCGCATCAAGCACGTGGAATGCAAGCTCTCCACTCGCCCGATGAGCTAGACCCTCATGGATCGCGTGAGCCATATCCAAAATCCCAAGCCCTCGCGAATTGTTCTTAAACGGCTCGTCCGTCACCTGAATTTCAGTTTCGGTATCACCTTTTTTAATCCGAATCCTTTCAGTCTCCGGATTCCAACCGCAAAACGAATTCGGATCTGGAACAATCATCGAACCCTCGGTACCATAGACCACAATATTTGGCTGTCCTGCAAACGCATAGGTGTCAAACGAAGTGGTCAACTGCCCAAGCACTCCAGATTCAAACTGGAACGAGGAGATGAACGTAGTGGGAGTTTCAACTTTAATGATCTGTCCCTTAAACGGTTCGCTAGTAATCGTCCGTTCCGCAAAAGTCGTTCTCGTCACCGCCGCCAACCGACTAATCGCACCAAACATATTGACAAAAGCCGTCAAGTAATAGGGTCCCATATCCAACATCGGTCCCGCACCCGGTTTATAAAAGAACTCCGGATTAGGATGCCATGTTTCAACTCCACGAGAGGTCATATAACCATGCACAGCAACCGGCACTCCAATCGCCCCATCCTCAATCAGTTGCCGAACTTTCTGGTGACCACCTCCCAAAAAGGTATCAGGTGCACATCCCACTCTCAAACCCTTCTGGGCGGCAACTTGATTCAATTCCCTTGCCTGGTCCATCGTGACCGCCAAAGGCTTCTCATTGTAAACATGTTTTCCATGCTGCAGGGCACGCAACGCCACTGGACCATGAGCAGCAGGAATAGTGATGTTCAAAATCAGTTCAACATCACTCCCCTCAATCATTGAATCCACATCAAAGGCTCGAATCCCATACTTGTCCGCCTGAGCCTGAGCCCTAGCAGAATCAATATCCGAAATCCCTACCAGTTCAATGGATGGAAACTTTGAAAGGTTCTCGCAGTAAATAGAGCTAATGTTTCCAGCCCCAACTATTCCAACTTTAAGTGGAGTCATACCGCAGGGCAGTTTACTTTGACTCTAGCGAGACAATCCAACCAAAACAACAAATACATCTCGCTATCCAGCAATTTTAAGACTATCAAGCGGACAGCCACTCAATACAATCCGGCGTCCCATGCTCAATCAAATCCTCAGTGGTTCTCAAACCTGGCAGGTGAAGTTCAAGCAAAGGAATTTCCGCGCCCACTTCAAAGTTCCACACCCCAACTGGCCGACCAAAGGACTGATATCCACCATCGTTCGCCATATTCCAAACCTCGTCGGCGTGCAAAGGTCGGCCCCGCTCACCCCCCAGCGCATAGGCAGCACGCATTTCCGCGAACATATCAATCACCCCACGCCGGACTATCTAGACCCAAACCAACGTTCACCCCAGCATTCAATAGTTCACGAACTGGAGACTTAGGACACCGCAAACGCTCATTAGAGCGTGGACAATGCACCACCGACGTCTGGGATTTCGCCAGTATTTGTATATCCTCACCGGTTAAATCACAAGCGTGAACAATCTGCGTCCGCTCACCCAACAAACCCAATGAATCCAAGTAAGGAATCACTCGCATCCCATTCACTCGAACAGGCAATCCCAGTTGCCGCCGAGATTCCGCAATCTGCCCA
>JAPLCS010000090.1 GCA_026392145.1 Fimbriimonadales bacterium
CGGATCCAATGATAATCGCCAAAGTGACGAAGATCATCCAGACTGGGCTTGTTTTTGGTTGTTCTGTCATGCTTCCCTCAAACTTAACTACGAATTAAATGAACAAATTATTGAAGCGGCTTACTGTTGCCAGGTCCCTCAGCATTCTGTTGAATGGTATTTCCGGTTGGCTTAGCCACAACTGAATTACCCGTAGAAACTCCCCGCTCAGCAATCTTCTCCATGGCAGTGCGAATCGGAACTCGAACAATGCCCTTCTCCTTATCAATCCAAGCAGGAGTAGTCAAGTGCTCAGTCTCGTTCTTGCGCATGTCAGCAATGTCCATTTTTGTATTGACATTGTCTTGCAGAGCAGGCACACCGTCAGCAAGTCGAATTCTCGACTCTGGTGCAGGTTCTCGGTTGGCACCTAAATGCGAACCCACGCTAAAGAATTTCCCTGGAGAGGAATAGTAGTTGTAGACAGGAACCGAGATAATGAACATCACGATACAAGCGACGGTTATCACAATGGAGGCCTTCCGAATCAACGGGACATTAAGGTCCCGTCGGTCATAGCCCATCTCTTTTAATACTTCTGGATCATCAGGAATATGTTCAGTGTGCATTAGCTTTTGCCTCCTCAAGTCTCTTGTCATAGGTCGGAACAAGCGGCGCTTGCTCAACCGTTCTGGTCATAACCGCAAACCACACCAGTCCCATAACTCCCCATGCAAGGAAGTCGTACGGAGTGGGGATAGCTGAGTTAGTGGCTCGGTGTGGAACCGCGGCACCAATAATCCAGAACACGTCAACGATACGGAAGAAGAAAATCCATCCCGCAATCTTGGCCAATCGTTCCGGATACCGTTTCACCCGTGGTGACAGCAAAGTCACGAACGGAATGATAAAGCAGCCCAGAATCGTGGATGCACCCACTGCGTTCCAGCCAAGTCCAGCGTCAACGCCACGATGAGCGTAGAAAGTGGTGGTTTCTGGCAGGTTTCCGTTCCAAAGAATAATGAGCTGAGAAACAGAAGTGTAAGCCCACAACATCGTTAGAACGAACATCATGTTGCCCAAGTCTTTTGTCAACGCCGCCGACATCGAACTGCTGTATGCCTTTTTGCTGGCATTCGTGCAAACAAGCACCGTGCCAAGTGAGAGAGCCGCCTGTGCGCCTCCAATCAGCATCCACACGCCATAAATAGTGCTGTACCAGTGAGGCGTCAGCGACATACCAAGGTCAGTCAGCATGAACGTTTCCAAGATAAAGAAGGCAACCATGCAAGGGGTAGCAAAGTTGGTTCGCTTTTGAAACTCAACAGAATCCTGGCTCTTGTCATGCCGGTTGGTTGAAGCCCGAAGATAGGCACTCATACCACCAAAAATGAGGAAGTATGCAACTAATCGAATCGTGAAAAATGTCTGGTTCAGATAGGGAGCTTTCTTCTTAAGCACGAAATCCAAGTGAGCCGGATCCGCCCACTCATAAACCACATGCAAGTGCATGAGGACGGGGATAAAGAAGAAGAACAACGCCGCAAACATCTGCCAGCTCGCACCAGCTTCAAAAATTCGAAGCGTAGCAAGAGTCCAGCTGCTTTTAATTGAGTTATGCAACAAACTAAGCCCAAGGCAACCCAAAGTCACCATGAGCCAAAAGATGTAGCCGTAAATATAAGAGTTCAACGCGTACTCGTGAGTGGTTCCGCTACCAAAAGCAAGATAACCCCACAGTCCAAGACCTCCAACCAATCCGCCAAGAGTAAATATTCCTTTACCCTTAATGAAGCTCGGCTTGTCGTTAAAATCCATTGCACCCGGCGCGGTCGCGACTTCACTCATTAGTGAGATCCTCCTTCATGGGCTGCTTCATTCTTGGCTGGCTTATCCAGTTCCGCTTTTTGAGAGTCGTTAAGGTCATTCACAGTTCCTTGCTGAGAAAGTTGGAGCGCTTTGATATAAGCAACTACCGCCCATCTGTCTTGAGGCTCAATTCGGCTTGCGTAGCTGTACATCGCCCCGTAACCATTGGTGATTACGTCGTAAAAGTGTCCGACCGGCATTTCCCTCAGTCGTTTTGTATGGTAGTTGCCTACTGGTCGCTTAAGCTGAAAACCACGCTGAGCAATCATTCCCTTTCCGTCACCTAACTGGCCATGACATGGTGTGCAATAGATGTTGTATCGATCCTGACCACGCTTCAACAAGTCCATCGTTACCGGCACAGGGATAGCATCCACCCACTTGCCGTTCTGAATTCCTGTGTAGAAAGCTCCATCTTCTCGAAGGTGTCCGCGCGCAATAGTTCCCTGCAACAACGGTCTAGATGCTTGGCCATCGGCAAACATTTCACTTTCGTCAAGCGGGTGGTGCTTCGGCTGAACCCACATATCTGTGTTACAACCAACAAGCGCCAAACCAACTACCGGCAAAATCAGATTTCTCAATATTCGCATTCAGAAACCTCCACGGCACCATGTTCCTTCATTACTTTCTCAATTTTCTTGGCATCATAGTGCGGGTCAACCGCTTCTACTGCCAAGAAGAATTTGTCTTGCGAAGCTCGTTCAAAGTTCTTCGCGTTAAAAATTGGGTGATAAGGCTGCGGCGGAATGGAGTTCAACGGCTTTCCACCCACGTTAAGAGGGTAGTCAATGACCGAAGTCCACCACTGAAGCGTATAACCGGTGGTCACACCAAGCAAGCCAAACATGAACACGGTCCAGGGCACCTTGGTATCCCGGAAACCAATTGCCTCACTCAACCCGTGAATCGGGAAGGGAGAATAAGCATCCATCTTTCGATAGCCTGCGTGCCGTGCTGCCTCAGCAGCGTGCATAAGCTCTTCTGGCGTATTGAACTCCCCTACGAGAGCATAGAGGCCAGAAGGATCGGACCAATCGTGAGCCATTATTTCACCTCCACAGTTTCGTCTTGATTGACGTACTCTTTCTTTCCACCAAGCTTGTACAACAAGTCTTTAACTTCGAACATGTTGATAACTGGCAGGAACCGAATAAACAGGAACATAAGGAAGATAAAGAATCCAATGGTGCCAAGGAACATTGCAAAGTCCCAAGTGCTTGGATAGTAAGGCTTATCACTCGACGGCAAGTAGTTGTTCGTAAGCGACATCGGAATGATAACGAATCGTTCCAACCACATACCCACACTAACAACCTGGCTAATGATCATCAGAGCCCAGATGTTCTTTCTCATCTTCGGAATCCAGAAGAGCTGCGGAACAACCCCGTTACAGAAGATCAGCGCCCAGTAAGCCCAGCTATACATTCCCTTAAATCGCGTATCTATAAGCAACTTGTACTCATAAAAGTTGCCCGAATACCAAGAGTAGAAAACTTCTAGAATATAGCCGTAGAAAACAATCAAACCAGTAGCAAGAAGAATCTTTGCCATCCAGTCCAGGTGTCTATCAGTGACCAAGTGATCCAGCTTGTAAGCCTTTCGAACGGGAATCAGCCAGGTGAGAACCATCGCGAATCCAGCAAAGACCGCACCAGCAACAAAGTAAGGAGGGAACACCGTAACGTTCCAACCAGGGACAATCGAAATCGCAAAGTCGAAGCTAACAATACTGTGAACTGACAATACAAGCGGAGTCGAAAGACCTGCTAGTAGCAAGTACATTTGTTCGTATCGGTGCCAGTGCTGGTTGCTACCTCGCCATCCCATCGAAAGGATTGCGAAAATCAACTTGGCATGCTTGTTGGTGCTTTTATCTCGTAAAGTCGCGAAGTCAGGGATAAGTCCCACGAACCAGAACACGGCAGAAACCGAAAAATAGGTTGAAACCGCAAAAACGTCCCACATAAGCGGCGATCGCCACTGTGGCCACATACCCAAAATGTTCGGATAGGGGAAAAGCCAGTACGCATTCCAAGGTCGACCAGTGTGCAAAAGCGGGTACAGACCCGCGCACATGACTGCAAAAATCGTCATCGCTTCTGCAAATCGGTTAATCGAGTTTCTCCATTGCTGTCTAAGCAGCAACAAGATCGCCGAAATCAAAGTCCCAGCGTGTCCAATACCAATCCACCAAACGAAGTTGATAATGTCAAAGCCCCAGGCAGAAGGAACGTTGTTCCCCCAAATCCCAATACCTTGCCACAGCAACCAAGCGATACTAAGTCCCAAAAGACCAGTACCCATCACACCCACGGTCAACCACTTAAACCAAGCGGTGGTGTGAATCTTCTGGTCAAGAACCATGCGACCAACCGAGTGGTCAATCGAACCATAGCTCTGATCACCCGTAATCAACAAGTCGTTTAACTTGCGATCTTTAACTTTTGCCATTAGTGTGCGGCCTCCTCAGTGGTTACCATGGATTTAATCTCTGGGTTAGGGTTTCGCAGCTTCGCAAGGTGAGAAGTCCGCGGGCGGGTCTGTAATTCTTCAAGCAAGAGGTAGCTTCGTGGATCGTTCCTGAGCTCATGCACCTTACTGTTCTTATCTGCAATGTTTCCGAAGACAATAGCTTCTCCAGGACATGCTTGCTGACAAGCTGTAACAATGTCGCCATCAGCAATCCGCTTTCCAGCCTTCTTCGACTCAATCCGTGCTTCATTGATTCGCTGAACACAGTAGGTGCACTTTTCCATGACACCCCGACCCCGCACCGTAACGTCCGGGTTGTTCAACATCTTCAGCAACTGAATGCCCTGCTCCTTCGGAGCATTGACTGGTCCAGGAATCTTTCGAGTATCCCAAGGCTGAGTCTTGTTAGTGAACTGAGCTTGGTTATCGCTCCAGTTCAAGTAGTTAAATCGTCGAACCTTATAAGGACAGTTGTTAGAACAGTAACGAGTACCAACACATCGGTTGTAAACCATCTGGTTCAAACCTTCATGGCTGTGTACGGTTGCGGCTACAGGACAAACTGGCTCACAAGGCGCCTTTTCGCAATGAACGCATGCCACCGGCTGCCAAACTACTTCAGGATTTTCATCAGAACCAGAGAAGTATCGGTCAATCCGGATCCAACTCATCTCACGACCCTTCTGAACCTGCTCCTTACCAACCACTGAAATATTATTTTCAGCTTGGCAAGCAGTAACACAGGCTCCGCAACCAACACATGAGTTCATATCGATTGTCATGCCCCACTGGTCGCCGTCCCATTCAAAAACCTCGTCAGGGTAGAGATTGTTCTCCTTAATTTCCTCTTGGCTCAACGAGTGACCCTTCTGGAGTGCCTTCATGCCCTGGGCATTAAAAGCAACCAAAGTCCCATCTCGAATAATGTCTCGAGCGTCTGGAATCTTATTGCCACCAAGCGGCGAGTGACCCTGTGTACTAGCCAAGTGTTGCTCCCGATTCGTATTCGTGAGCTCAACCACAGCGGCATAAGTCATATTGGAAGTTGCTCGAAGCTGGTAAGCATCAAATCCTCCACCATCTTGACCCGTCAAAGTCGCAAGCGTTCCTCCAGCAGTCCGACCGTAACCCAAGTTAACAGTGACAGATCCAACGGGGTGACCAGGAAGAATAAATCCAATCCCTTCAACTTCCCCCGCAGCGGTCTTGAGCTTCAGAACAAAGTCATTACCCTTCCCAAGAACAATTCCTTTTTCCTCAGCATCCTTAACGGACATCAAAATGACGTTGTCCCAAACAACCTTAGACATTGGCTTGGGTGTTTCCTGAAGCCATCCGTTGTTGGCGTATCTTCCGTCAAAAATGAGCGGATCTGCGAGGAAAAGAACCTCCATTCCAGCAGACTTGGCCGGTGACGGCAAATTAGCGGCACCACCCTTGTAAGTCAACTTCGCGCTTGCCGTATTAGGGATGACTCCGTTGTGAACAGCGGTTCTCCAATTCTTCTCAAAGTCCCCAGTGGACATGCCA
>JAPLCS010000098.1 GCA_026392145.1 Fimbriimonadales bacterium
CAATGGATTATGCTGAGGACGGTGGCGCCTAAGATGGCGGCGAGGAGTCCAGGGATGGCTCCCATTCGGGGTGAGATGGCGGCACAAAGGAAGCACGCAAAGAGCATTTTGCCCTCAAGCCCGATGTTGATCACGCCGGATCGTTCGCTTGCGTAACCTGCCATCGTGGCGTAAATGAGCGGGGCACTCACGGTTACGACGAGCATGAGAAACGCGAGCATTAGCCTTCCACCTTCTTTTTGCTATATCGGACGGCGGCAAATATGAGGATTACCATGCTCAGAATTACCGTGGTGATTCCACGGTCGATGCCAAGGATGGAGAGAGACGATCCGCCTTTGTTCAAGATTCCAAAGAAGAGGGCGCTGATAAAGATTCCGAGTGGAGACCCGCCTGCGAGTAGGGCGACACCCAAGGCATCGAATCCGTATCCGGGTGAGAATCCGTCATAGAATCTCCCTTCAAATTGGGTGACTTGGAGGACGCCTGCCAACCCGGCGATGGCTCCGGACACGACCATTGCGTTCATCATGGTGCGTCTGGTGTTGATGCCTGCAAACTCTGCCGCCGTTGAATTTGCTCCTGTCGCTCGAAGTTCGTACCCTGCGGTGGTTTTCTTTAACCACCATGCGAGGCCGATGATGATGATGATGCCGAGAACGACTGATTGGGGGAACTCGAAGTTTCCGATTTTGAAGAGGGGCGTGAGTCGGCTGGATTGTGCGAGCAGGGATGTGGACGGTGAGTTTTGGTCTGCTCCTTTCATGGGACCAGCGACGATTGCTTTGGTGAGGTTTATTGCCACCGCGTTGAGCATGATGGTGGTGATTACGCTTTGGTGAGGTTAATTGCCACTGCGTTGAGCATGATGGTGGTGATTACTTCGTGGCCGTTTCTGTAGGCGCGAATCCAACCTGCTGGCAGCGCCCAGAGGGCACCGGCTAGTGCACCGGCGATGCATCCTGCAACCACTCCGAGGGGACCTGGCACTTTGAATACGAAGAACGATCCGAAACAGGCGCCGACGAGGAATTGTCCTTCGGCACCAATATTGAAAAGTCCGGCTTTGAGGGCGAGGAATACAGCTGCGCCAAGGATGAGGAGCGGAGCGGCTTCTCGCAAGCTTCCTGAAAGGGCATTGGTCGAGCCGAGTGATCCGGTGATGAGCTGGCTGAGGGCAGCGGGAATTGATTTTCCGGTGAGTAGAAGTGAGCCGAGGATGACTAGTAACGCCACTGTGATTAGTAGCGGAACTTGAAATTTAGTGAGCACTTTCTTCATTGGTTCACCATGTGGCCACTCATTATTTAGCCATTCACCATTTAACCATTCACCATTAGGCGACCGATTTCGGTCCGGTCTCGTTGGCTTGGCGTGGTTAGGACGCCGTTGCACATTACAACGATTTCATCACAGAAGTCGAGAAGTTCATCGAGGTCGAAGCTGACGACAAGGGCACTTGCTCCAAGTTCGCATTCTTCTCGCATTGCTTGGTACACCTTGGTAGTTGAGTTCAGGTCGAGACCCCGTGCCGGTTGAAAGGCGAGGATGATTTTTGGACTCACTTGTAGGGCGCGGGCGGCGACGAACCGCTGCTGGTTTCCACCGCTCAGACTGGACATGGGGTTTTTAAGTCCACCATGCTTGGTTGAAAAACGCTCGGAGATGGTGTGGGCAAACTCCTGTATGTGAGTGCCGTTCGGGATAAGTTGCGGAATTCTTTGAAGCCCTAGCTTTGCGTTTTCAATTAAGGACCAATCCTCAATCACTGCCTCGTGATGGCGATCTTCGGGAATGATTCTGAGACCGTCTTGAATTCTTTCGGCAGTATTTGCTTTGGTCCATTCCTTTTCGATGTCGTTTACACGATAAATTATTTAGCCGCTTTCTGGATTTTGAATACCTATGAGCACTCGGAATAGTTCACGCTGACCGCTTCCATCGACGCCTGCAATGCCGATGATTTTGCCTTGCCTGAGTGAAAGATCTACCTTTTTTACTGCCAGTTGACCTTTGGAGCCTTTGGCAGAAATTCCTATGAGTTTCACTAATGGTGGGAATGCTTCTTGATTTGAAGAGGTTGGTGGGACACGTTCGATAACGTCGCCCCCCACAATTTCTTGGGCTAGTTGTTCCGCAGTCACTTCCGAGACGTTATGTTCACCGACTTTTACTCCAGCTCTGAGGATGGTTACTTTGGAGCAGTACTCAAAGACCTCGGGCAATCGATGAGTGACGAGGATGATGGTGGCACCCTCTGATGCGAGGCGTGTGAGGCTTGCAAACAGTGCATTGGCGTCCTCGGGACCCAGCATGGCTGTCGGCTCATCGAGAATCATAATCTGAGCTTCTTTCCAAAGTAATTTGAGTATTTCGAGCTTTTGAGCGCTTGCGGGGGAGAGGAGTTGGGATTCCTGTTCCCACTCGAATTGGAACCCCATTTTGTCCGCGAGTTGTTGGGCTTTTTGCTTGAGACTTGCAGGGTTTATTACATGGGACTCTGAACCGAGGATGAGATTTTCTAGGTTGCTGAGTTCACCGATAATGCCGTAGTGCTGGCTGACCATGCCGATTTTCGCTGCGATAGCGTCGGCACTTGATTTGAATGCGGTGAGCTTTCCAGTTAATTCAATGGTGCCTTGGTCAGGAATCATTGCACCGTAGAGGGCTCGCATCAAAGTGGTCTTACCTGCCCCGTTTTCACCGACAACTGCGTGGATGGTGCCTTTTTCGATGTTTATTGAAACTGAATCTAGCGCTTGGACTGTGCCGTAGCGTTTTGATATTCCAGTCATTGAAACAGCGAGCATGGTTCGTTAGGATTTTAACAGGTTTGAGCTATTTGGATTGTTTGTATAGTTCAAATAGTGCTGCTGTGGTTTCTTCTTCACGTCCCGCATTTTTAAGTTCGTTGAGAAGTTTGTGGACCAGTTCAGTCATGGGGATTTGAACGCCGAATTCTTCTGCTGCCGCCTCGCAATAGCGGAAGTCTTTGGTTTGGTTTTTGATGGAGAAGCCCGGAGACCAGTCTGAGTTGAGGACTTTGGGTCCGTAATTTACAAACGCCCAACTTCCTCCTGCTCCGCCACCAATCATGCTGTGAGCTTGTTCTAGGTTCAGTCCAGCTTTGGCGGCAAAGCCAAGACTCTCACAGAGTCCGATGAGAGCACCACCTACAGCGATTTGGTTTGCCAGTTTCATGGTCTGTCCTGCTCCGACCTCGCCGACTCTTTCCGCCCGCTTTGCATAGGGTTGAATCGCATCGATAGCTTGGGCTACGTCGGCTTCATTTCCTCCGCAAAAAATGGTTAGTGTGCCGGCTTGGGCTCCCATTGATCCTCCGGTAATTGGCGCATCAACGAATCTGAGATTATTGTTCGCTAGTCGTTCCGCGAGTGATTTTGCCATTGATGGCTCGATTGTGGAGTGGTCAATGAAGAGCGTGTTGGGGTTTGCTGATTTTGCTAATTCGAGGGTAACCGCCTCAACATCTTGGCTCGTTCCAACACAGGTGCAGATGATGTCGCTGTTGGGAGCGAGTTCGGAAAGGTTGTCACAGACTGTTGCTCCAAGTTCTGCAAGTGGAGCAGCTTTGCTGGGAGTTCGGTTCCATACAAACACTTGGTGTCCCGCTTTGACTAAGTGACCTGCCATTGGTCCACCCATTACTCCTAGCCCCACAAATCCTATTCTTGCCATTGTTATCCCTTGATTCTGGTTGCTTGAGATTTGCCCAGAAAATGGTTCTTGGATAAGGTACCGCAGATTTTGAATATGATGCGTTTCGCCGGTTTAACTTCCTCTTGAATTTACGGCGACAAGACTAAAGTGTGGGCCTTAGTTGGGGACAAAGGAGCGGTTGAGCCACCTATTGAGATCATTGAGCTCATCCATACAGATGGTGTGACCCATTTGGTATTCGTGGTACTCGTAT
>JAPLCS010000361.1 GCA_026392145.1 Fimbriimonadales bacterium
AGAAGTCGCTGGCGATCTCAAATGGAACCGCGACCCTCGAACTCATTCTCCGAGGCCTAAGGCTCAAACCCGGGGACGAAGTTATCACTACCCCTCGGACATTCATCGCCAGTTCATCAGCATGTGCCTTTCACGGAATTGTCCCCGTCCTTGCCGACATTGACACGGACAGCGGAAACATCACCCCAGAGACCGTTGCCCCGCTCATAACCAACAAAACAAGGGCCATTTTGCCCGTTCACCTCGGTGGGTGGCCATGCGACATGGAAGGATTCCAATCGCTTGCAGAACAACACAGACTCCACGTAATAGAAGACTGCGCTCAGGCACACGGCGCAAGCGTCAACGGAAAAAGCGTAGGCACCTTTGGAATAGCGAACTCCTGGAGCTTCTGTCAAGACAAAATCATGACCACCGGCGGCGAAGGGGGAATGGTCACTACTGATGACGAAGAACTATGGGCAAGAATGTGGTCACTCAAGGACCACGGTAAAAACTTCGACACCGTATACAACCGCCAACACCCACCAGGCTTCAGATGGCTTCATGAAACGTGGGGTACGAACTGGAGGATGACGGAAATGCAGTCCGCGATTGGTCGAGCCCAGCTCACTCGAATGCCAGATTGGCACAACCAGCGCAAAGCAAACGCACACCGTTTCATCCAACATTTCAAAGAATTATCGGCGGTACGAATCCCGTTACCAGTAGCAGGCTTAACCCATGCCTGGTATAGATTGTATGTCTATATCCGCCCTGAGGCCCTCAAAGATGGATGGAACAGAGACAGAATTCACGCCGAATGTGGTGCCCTCGGTGTGCCTCTCAGCGTTGGATCTTGTAGCGAAATCTACAAGGAAAAAGCATTCAAAATGTGCCACCTAGGACCCAAAGAACCCCTACCATGTGCAGCAGAATTGACCGAAACCGCCCTTGCATTCCTCGTCCATCCAGGGCTTACCGAAGCAATGATAGATGAAACGGCAGCGATTTTCAGCCACGTGGTTAAAACCGCAACCAGATAGCAAGAACTCTCAAATCAGCCCTTCATCTCATGCCGAGCGAGCTGAAGATGCTGGAATTCCCAAAGTCAGAGTTGATACTGAACCATTTTCGAGTGTTGTAGTGGTCACAAATCGCCTGCACCTTTTGATCCGTCTGAACACCAAACTCATCAATCGCCTTTGAAGTGTTCTTCATGCCGTAAAGCGTTTCCAAGGCTTTCGTGGTGTCATTCTTCGAAAGGTCAACCGCATCCAAAATATCGCCAATCATTCCGCCAGTTTCATCAAGAGCATGGCTGTAAGAATCCGCAATCGTCTTGCATTCAGCAGGTGGTGGATAGCTATCAAACTCTCGTTTTAATTCCACCCACTCTTTCTTGGTTTCACTACTTTTTTGTGCAACCTTATCCGCACTGGTCGTGGGCATTTTGGCATCAGGATCACCCGTTGCCATCGAACTCAGTCCCTCTATGTCCGTACCAAATTGTGCTGCTTGGGCAAGTACCATCATATTCGCCAAACCCTTCTGAGCCAATGTTCCACGATTTCTCTCAATCCGTTCTAAATGCTCCAACCATCGACGAATATCATCGGGCATCCCAATCGGAGCCGTTTCCGTGCGCTCCAATACCGGTGCGGTGGTTCCCGTTTTCTGCATAACCGCAGGGGCAGCCCGCTCTGTCTTCGATAAAACATCTCCCGCCGGTTGCGTATCCAATCGCTTCAAAAGTTGCAAAGCAAAGAGTCCAACTCCAATCAATCCCAGTCCAAGCAGAGACGCAACTATCCAGCCCAAATAATTTCGGCCCGCGACCGGAACAACTCCCGAAGGTATAGGGGAAACGGAAGAAGTCGGATACCCCAGAGGCACCTGAGGACCCTCACTTACCGCCTGTCTCGTCGACGGCTGATGCACAGGTAGTGAAGGAGGAGGAGGGGGACTCGCCTGCATCGAACGAAACGCCCGCACATCATTTCCACAATTCGGACAAAATGACGCCCGATCAGGCACCAACCCTTGGCATCTCGGACATTTCATCTCTTTCATATTAACGCTGATTGCATCTCGAGAGGTGACAATTTTCCGCAAAAGGTACACTCTTTTTTCCCCATGTTGAGAGCAGGTAATGTCGGGTTGCCAAACGTCGGCAAATCCACTCTATTTAACGCAGTCGTTGCAAATTCAAAGGCTCAAGCCGCGAACTTCCCGTTCTGTACCATCGAACCAAACGTCGGTCTCGTGAGCGTTCCAGACCCTCGACTGGACGTTCTTGCCGGAATATCCAGTTCTGAAGCAATCCTCCCCGCTCGGCTTGAAATTGTCGATATTGCTGGGCTCGTCAAAGGTGCGAGCAAAGGTGAAGGACTCGGTAATCAATTTCTTGCGAACATCCGAGAAGTCGATGCCATCATTCACGTTGTTCGATGCTTCGAAAACGATGATATCCTGCACGTGCTTGATTCAGTAGACCCTGTCCGTGACATCGAAATCATCAACATGGAACTCATCCTAGCGGACATGGCACAGGTCGAAAAAAGAATCGAACGAGCCAGGAAAGATGCCCGCACGAAGAAAGAAGCCGTCATCGAAGTTGAAGCACTAGAAAAAATTCTTCCCGCTCTCCAAGAAGGTCTACCTGCACGCTCAGTCGCTCTCACTGAGGACCAAGAAGCAGTCGTCAAACCCCTGGGTCTCCTCTCCGGCAAGCCAATCATCTACGCTGCCAACGTAAGCGAAGATGACCTTGCAACTGGAAATGAACGAGTTGAAGCAGTAAAAGCCATCGCCAAACAAGAGGGCGCCAGAGTAATCGTCATCTCAGCTCAAGTCGAATCGGAACTCATCGAGTTGTCCGAAGATGACCGACAAGAATTCCTCGAGTCGCTTGGGGTCAAAGAAGGCGGACTACAATCATTGATCCGAGAAACCTACGACCTCCTCGGACTACAAACCTACTTCACCACTGGCCCCAAAGAAACGAGGGCATGGACCATCAAAAAGGGAATGACCGCTCCACAAGCTGCAGGTGTCATCCACTCGGACTTTGAACGCGGATTCATTCGAGCTGAAACCGTCGCGTACAAAGACTTGGTCGAAAACGGCTCAATGAGCGCCGCCAAAGAAAAAGGACTCGTCAGAAGTGAAGGCAAAGAATATGTCGTAGCAGAAGGCGACGTCATGCTCTTCAGATTCAACGTCTAAGAGTCCTAGCAACTTAACATTCTTAATGAGGACTGAACTTCAGTCCTCATCCTCAACCATTCCCGGGCGCTCATTCGGTCGTCCAGGATAAGGCCGTGAGTTGCCGTACAGCGAGAACCAGTTAATTCGATTGACCCAGTAAGGGTCAGCCCTGTCCATACTCGTCCAATCCAAACTCATCGTCTTCTCATACCAAAACTTCTCTTCGGCGGTCATCGCTTTCTTGCGTCCAGGGTTCGCCTCATCAAGCGGAACGTTATTCAAAACATGCCGATACGGAGTTAAGTCCGGCTTCGAAGTAAAGCAATCCTGGGCGGGTGCGGCAATCGCATCAAAACGGCACAAGGGACCAAAACCAAGCATCATCCCCATCGTTTTATGCAAGCTAACTTGAGTCAAAAACTCCGAGCTCACATACTTTCGCTTTGTGTAGGGGCTGATGATCATCGTCGAAGTTCGATGCCCATCCACATGGTCAGGACCAGACTGCGAATCATCCTCGGTCACCACAATCGCAGTCTCTTTCCAATACTTCGAATGCGAAACCAAGTCCACCAGACGACCCAAAGCAAGATCGTTGTCCGCCATCATCGCTCTCGGTGTTGGATAAGCAGGGTTAGTTCCCTCACCGTGGTCACAAGGCAGCGTCATTACCATCAAATGAGGCAAATTCCCACCCTGTTCAAACGCCTTAAATTCCTTTTCAAAAACATCCATTCGGTGCTGATCACTTTGCACCAACGGCCAGTAATGATATCCAGGAGCAAGAATTTTCCTCAGAGCGGGAATGTCCGTAGTCGGCTGAAACCCGAACATATTCTTGCCAGACTGACGATCTTCCCACGCCTCAAACCAATCCTTAGGAGCGCGAGGAGTATAAACAGGACGTTCATCATCTGCCCATTCACCGTACACCCGAACCTTAAGACCTTTCCTCATTGCCGCATCCCATATTCGGTCGCTAGAATTGAGTGCCAACGCATCAGTGCCGTCATCAGGATAGGTCCGAGAATAGCCCACGTAAAAATGCTCCAAGTACTCGTTAGCCATAGACTGAACCGCCCATTGGTGCCCGTCAGCGCTATTTGTTCCGCTCGTGTAAGCATTGTCAAGCAACGTAAACTCCTGAGCAATTTTTCGGTGATTCGGCATCACCTTCTCGCCAAGGCTACAAAGCTGCGGATCACCATTCCCCACCGGGAGGTCACCATAGATTTCATCGTAAGTACGGTTCTCCTTAATCACATAGATCACATGCTTAATAGCCCCGTTGTACACAGGCAAATTGGGTTTCGTATGGTTTCGATCCCACCCATTAAATGAGGCGACTCGCTTCGTCTCTCCACCCAAATCAAGAGTGCGATCAATTACAGACACAGAACCCTGAAAATCGTGAGTGTTCCGTCTCGTTCGCCCCTTACTTGACTCCCGCACCGAACCATTACCCTTCGAGTTGAGAACAAACAACTGCTTCCCTTGCACCCGAACCGTTGTCGGGAAGTATCCAGCGGGTCGGAACCCTTTCACCTTTCCAGTGGTCATATCCACTTCAGCAATCGCATTATCTCCCCCTCCCGCAACAAACAAAGTCGTTCCATCTATCGCTAAAGAGTTAGGCATTGAACCCATTAACTTATACTTATCTGTCTGAATCTTCCAGCTTGCCGTCCGCTTAAAAGTCGCGAGATCAAGCACATCAATCGAATCACTCATCGCGCAGGCAACAAACGCCCTCGAACCTGAAATTAAGATTTCCGTCGGATGCAATCCCGTTTGAATCTGGGTCGCCTTGCCACTTGCCAAATCGATGGCAGTCACAGTTCCCGTAGCGGCATAACCCTGCTCGGTAATTTTCACCCTGGTGTTACCGCTCGCCATCGTGGTGTCACTCTCCTTTGGCGTTTCCCCTCCCCAGTTACTAACCAGTAGCGTCTTTCCATCAGGTGAAACGGTCGCCCCAAACGGCACTTGCCCGGTTCCCCAAAATCTCGTTCGCTTGTTAGACTTCAAATCGATCTCGCTCACCCCATTCCAATCGGCACAAGCAACGTACAACTTGTCACCAAGAACACTCATCCCACCAGGTACAGGATTAGTCTTTTTGACCTCATCTGCAATCGAAATAGTGTCCCCCTTCGCGAAATTCTTGCCGTCATACAAGAACTCTTGTAAAGTTCCCTTCGCAGTTGTCACCAACAATCGTGAGTCACTCACCCACAGAGCGCCGTGGAACCCCGCGTCCGCACCTAATGCAATTTCTGTCCCATCCAAAACCGATTTGTCGTCACAAAGAAAAACCTTGCTCTTGGCAAGCACCGCTACCACTTTCCCCGACGGATGAATCGCAAGATCACTTAATCGTTGATCATAGGGAATAGTTCCAGCCAGAATCCGCTGACCCGAAGAAACAACAAAGGTACCGTCCGCCTGTTTCCCAACTTGTTGTCGATTCACCAATACCGCTTGCAATCCAACACCGGCAGAAACAAGTCCCACGCTTCCTAAACTGATTGCCAATGCTCCTGCCAACCATCGGCGGGATTGAATGAACTGCAAACGTGACTTCATAGTGAGCACATTTTACGCCTATCCCGAAACCAGTGGGAATACTTTAGCCAAACCTTAACCGTGGAGCACCATCATCCACTACTGACTGGAAGGCAATTTAGAGGACCGCTGTTCAATCCGCTGACTGTAAATACATGCCGCCACCACAAACAACTCCTCGACCTCAAACTTTGCCAAATTCGAAGTGCCCTTACCCAAATGCAACAACGAGATCGCTCGTTGCTCTTCACCAGTGGTGTGCGCATTCAAGGCGGCGGTTGCCACCTTACTTAACTTGCCCGATATATTGAGCATCGCAATCAGTGCTTTATCGCGTTCCATACCCTCAATCATCAGTGTCTTGTAAGTCTGATTCTCAACCCCAAACAACCTCGCAATCCCCAAAATGCACCTTCGTCGGGTAGTCACCGATTCGCAGGTCTGAGCCACAGCAAGAATCCGTGGAATATCATCAGTTGTTCCAACCACACCAAGCGCGTACGCAACCTCAGCGTTCGCCTCGTCATCATAAAGCACTAAAGCAGCCCGACAAGCTTCCGCAACATCCTTGAGTTCCATCTCACCCGCCGCTTCCGCCGCCGCAATTCTCACGCTCGGATGCTTGTCAACCAATGCATGAGACACCGTCGCCGCAATGCCAGGCGCCTCCAAGTTCCGAAGTGCCTGCAAAGAGGCTCGCCTCAAATCTGGGTCCTGGGTTGACTCCGCAGCATTGATAAGTGCGTCAATCGCCGCCTTGCTTTCCTGCGCCCCTGGAATACTTGAAATTGCCCTCGCTGCCGCTCTTCGTATCAAAGGCCTCGGACTACTTAAAAGCTTAATGAGTTCAGGAATGGCGGCTTCATCACCCAAGTCACCCAGCGCCTCAATGGTCTCCTCCTCCACAAGATCAGGATGGAATTGCAACTGATGAACCAATTCAGCAACAGCAGCCGGATCCCCTAAACGCCCCAAACCAGCGGCGGCTTGCCTACGAACCCGCGGAGAGGGATCGTGCAAAGCTTTAATCATCTCCTCCACCCCGAGCGTAAAGTTCTTCTCTGCCATTTCACCAATAGCGGTTTGCCTCTCGACAGCATCGCCGCT
>JAPLCS010000149.1 GCA_026392145.1 Fimbriimonadales bacterium
CCCACGAGCTATTTGCACAAAGCTTTCTCGCGTAGTTACTGCAGACTGTGTCAAAACTTTTATCGACCTCCTGTCAAGCTCAACCTCGGCTTATCAGAGGACTTTGGCATCTCCACCATAGTCACGTCAGTTGCTGGGAAAACAGAATTCTTCAAGGAAAGAACGGTAGGTTCCATCGCTTTCAAAACTGGTGTCGGATAGATTCCCAGACCAAGAATAATGAAGGAGAAGATACCAGCCAAGGCCATTTCCCTCATGTTGATATCTTTGTACTCACGTTGGTCGATTGCTTCACCGTAAAACATTCGCTGAAACATGTAAAGCATGTAGGATGCAGAAAAAATCGCACCAAGTCCGGCTACAGCTGCAACCACAACTTTTAATTCGTATAAGCCACTCATACCAGATTGGAATGAACCTAACAATGCAAGGAATTCACCGACAAAACCTGATGTCAGCGGAAGACCAAGATTGCAGAGCATTGCAACCAAGAACAGAGTAGAAAAGATCGGCATTTGTCGTTTGAGCCCACCCATTTCTGAAAGATTGGTTCCACCACCACGCTGATAATAAAACGATAACAGGACAAACACTGCCGCTGAAGCAATACCGTGATTGAATTGTTGGAACGAAGCCCCCATCAGTCCAAAGTGATTAAACGAAAAGGCACCAACCAAAATGAAGCCAACGTGACTTACGGTTGAAAACGCCATAAGCCTTTGAACGCTCTTTTGGTTGATGGCAACAATACCACCGTAAACAACTCCTGCAGCGCCCAAAATTGCTACCAATGCACCGTACTGTTTTACTGCATCAGGAAATAGCGGCAAACAGAATCTAAGCAAACCATAAGTGCCAACTTTGAGTACCACCCCTCCAACAATTGCTCCCATCGGAGCACTTTCGTAGGTATCAGCCAGCCACGTGTGGAAAGGTATCGCTGGAGACTTAAACAAAAATGCAACTAGAAATCCTAGAAAGACAAAAGATTGGAGTTGAGCGGCACCAGCCCACAGTTTTCCACTTGCGACCGCCGGCTGAATTGCAGTTAAGTCAAAAGAAATCGAGCCAGTGACTCCTTTCATTTGCATACCGATGACGATTATTCCAACCAACATCAAGAGCGATCCCGCAAACAGCATTGCTACATACTTTGTTGCAGCCTTCGCTCGATCACCAGTCCCCCAGAAAAGAGTCAAAATAGCGACAGGAATTAAGCTAAGCTCGAAAAACACGTAGAACAGAACAAGATCAAGTGAAGCAAAAACTCCCATCAAGGTTCCGTTCAAAATTAAGAGCATGCTGAAGAATGCCTTCTGCTTTTCAGTTGGCGACGATATAACGACAGCAATCAATCCCAAAAGTGCAGAGAGGATTGTCATCCATATGGAAATGCCATCAACGCCCAGATGATATGAAATTCCGAGGGTAGGAATCCACTCGTACATCTCTTTGAACTGCATCGCAGCTGAGTTGCTATCGAATCGAATATAAGAAAAGGTTGCGATAAGAAAAACAAACGCTGAAACGAGTACCGCAAATGCCTTTGCACCCTTTTCCATGGATTTCCCAAAGCCAAGCAATGCAAGACCTGCC
>JAPLCS010000279.1 GCA_026392145.1 Fimbriimonadales bacterium
CGGTTACCTTAGACAGCCATCGGCAGAACATTTCGCAGTTAATAAAGCTAAGGTTGATAGCAGGATAGCCCCGATGCCCCCACCCCAAATCAGGCAGGATATAGCTTTTGCTCGGACGAGCAATAACGTCGGGGGCATAATCGGTTTGGTCATACGGTTTGGTCGAAGGACCGCTCGCCAAAAAAGCGTCAAAAGCCTCCCAAGTCGTTTCGGTCGATGCCATAAAGAACGGCTTTACCTTCACGGCTTGGCCCCCAATGTTGGCTTCTCCCGCAGGAATCGGCAGCATGCTAATTTTCACCACCGTATTGGGAATTGAAATCACATAACCCGCTGGCTTAGCAACATTTTGAGATGCAGTTTGGGCAGGTGAAGCCTTTTGAGCACCTTTTTGGGACACACTTTTACCAGCATCCTTCTTTGCACCCACTTTCTTTGAACTTTGAGATTCAACACGCATGGCTAAACTCACCCCTCCAACAAGCAACAACGCAGTCGAAACTTTGGCAAAACGGATCATTCGTGGCGTAGGGGTTGGAGTCATGATTATGGCCGTACTTCTTCCGGTTTCTGGGTTCAAAAAGCCCGAAGAACTCACTCGTTTTACCTTACTTGAGCACCATATGGGGATCGATGCACGCATCATTCTGTACGCACCAAACCAACAAGTGGTAGACGTTGCCGGCGAAGCCGCATTTCAGCGAATTGCTGACCTCGAAGCAATCATGAGCGACTATCGCAAAGACAGCGAACTCATGCGACTTTGTGCAGCGCCCGCAAAACAACCAGTCAAAATTTCAAAGGATCTTTTTATTGTCCTAGAGAAGGCACAAGGTATCTCAAAGCAATCGAATGGAGCATTCGATGTCACCGTAGGACCGCTCGTTCAGTTATGGAGAAAAGCTCGAAAAGAATTCAAACTCCCCGAACCAACGGCAATCGAATCAGCTAAAAACTTGGTGGGTTACCAAAAGCTCACCTTGAACCGAGAGCAACAGACGGCGGAACTCGCCATGTCGGGCATGAAACTCGATCTAGGTGGCATTGCCAAGGGCTATGCCGCAGACGAGGCAATGAAAATGCTTCAAAAGCACGGAATAAAAAGCGCCCTCATTGAAATGGGAGGCGACATTTTGGTCAGCAACGCACCCCCAAAGAGCAAAGGATGGAAAGTGCTAGTGCCAAACCGTGAAGTGAATGGGGTTCCAACGGAAATTATGCTAAGCAACTGCGCCATTTCTACCTCCGGTGATACCGAGCAATTTGTAACCATTAACAGAATTCGCTACTCGCACGTGGTAGACCCCAAGACCGGAGCAGGATTAACGGAACGAATTCAATCCACCATCATAGCCCCCGATGGACTCACATCAGACCCCCTTTCCACCGCGGTCACCATCCTGTCCGATGAACAAAGAAAAGCCCTTCTGAAGAACTACCCAAAGGTTCAGGTGTTCATCAAAAGGGCTTCGAACTAACTTTCAGAAAGCAACTCGTTCGATAACCGAGAGCTTAGAACTCTCGGTCAAGAAGGATGCCAGGGCGAGGCACAGGGTACTTACCTGTCTTATCCGGCATGAGAGGTGCATCAGAAGTCATCGTCAATTTGTCCACGGTAGGGGCAAACTCGTGCTCACAATTCATCATTTGATCAAAAGTAATGACCTGTGCCGTGTGGGCTGCCATCCGTCCCATGCTCGAAGTGACACTTGCATAAACACCGTTCTGAACTTCGTTGTGCTTGGTGCCATTTCGGATTGCCTTAACAAGCACATCCCATTCATTTTGATAAGGGTTGGTCTTGTCAGTAGCTTGCCAAACTGGCTTTCCTGTCATTGTTTGGTTCGCAAAGATCGCAGCCGGTCCGCCGTAATCACCAGATCGGGCCGCAATCGCTGAACCCTTCGTTCCATGAATGTAAGAAGAGAACTGACCATGGGCTCCGGTGACGCATCGGCCATCAAACAGGAACTTCGTTCCATCGGCAAAGGTGTACTCAACCGAGTAAGAGTCGAAGTTTTGGTCAATAAGCGGCTGACCATCGGCATTAACTCGGTAATGTCGACCGCCCAGCGCCTGTGCATTCACAGGCCATGCGTTCTTCATCCAGCAAAGGTGGTCAATGTGGTGAATATAAAAGTCGTTGAAGCATCCGCCACTGGCCCAAAGGAAGCTGTGGAACCGCCGAATTTGGTATTCAAGATGGCTCATGTTATCTGGCTTGGGTGTAGATTCAAACGAAGCGGCAGGACCGTGCATTCGGTAACCCCGCATCAAAATGATTTCTCCCAGTTCACCGTTAGCAATTCGATCATGCAACTGTTGCAAACCGACCATATGTCGTGACATCAAACCGACGCCGACTTTAAGGTTGGCAGCCTCGGCGAGTTTGTTGAGAGCAAGCATTTTGCGTGCACTTGGACCGTCGGTAGTAACCGGCTTTTCCATGAACACATTGAGCTTTTTGTCAATGGCGTATTTGTAGTGAACCCATCGGAACGCGGGAGGAGTAGTCAGAATAACGACATCCCCTGGCTTGAGGCAGTCCATCGCTTGCTTATAAGCTTCAAAACCGAGGAACTGCTTCTCTTTGGGAACTTCCATTTTCGAGGAAAAGTTCTTCACCAATTCGGCATGGCAACTTTCCAATCGATCGGCAAAAACGTCTGCCATCGCAACCAGCTTGATAGGACCCGAAGTCGTGGAAAGCGCGTTAGCAACGGCTCCGCCGCCTCGACCACCGCAACCTACGATAGCAACCTGAATGGTCTCATTACCGTCTACATGCACATTGCCAAAACCGATGTTTGGCAGAATTGTTCCCGCTGCAAGTGTGCCCGAAACTTGGAGCACCTGGCGACGAGTCGGAAGATTACTGTTTTCTTTTTCCATTGAAGTTCCTTCTAGAGAGCGTTCAACGAGAACGATACCGCCATAAGGTTCCTAAACTACATACCAATTAGGTCCCACAGAACGTAAATTGCACTTTTTCTTCTTCGGAAGGTGGAACGTTAAATCTTGCCCACTGCTCATCACCTATTTGAACGTCTTCATAAGGAACCGAAAGGAACTCCAACAACTGGTGAAAAAGCTCAAAATCTCCTGATTCCGCCAAATTTAGCGCCCGATTGACCCAGTGGTTTCTCGGAATTCTGGCGGGATTTACCGACCGCATGAGTTCGTAAGAGTCGCGCTCGCTAGAAATCCGTGTCTGCCACTGCTGAATCCATTCGCTAAACGTCTCATCATCCGCAAGTTCCACACCAACATTCGAACAAATATTCGAACCAAAGTGCGGCTCCTTATCCCAATTGGAAAGCGCTCGGAAGGTGTTCGTAAAATCGGCATGA
>JAPLCS010000124.1 GCA_026392145.1 Fimbriimonadales bacterium
AGATCCACGTTCTCGGTGCTGAATATTTCATTTGAGAGTTACGACTTTGTCTTTAACCAGAACGTCGCTGTGTTTTTCGAGCGTTCCGGCAAAGATGAATAGATTTGCTATGCCGGAGAAATCTTCCAGTGTTGCGGTCATCATCTTTTTGTTGGTCTTGGTGAGGATATTTCGAGTTGAAGAGATGACACCAGCAAGCTCAACAGTTGCACCATCATCGAATTCATCAAGTTGGCTGCATTTTTGCTTCGCTTTTTTGGCGAGAATTCTTTCGAGTCCTCGGAGTGGGTGGTCTGATACATAAACACCCATTACTTCTCGTTCTAGCGCTAGTTTGATGTTTCTTTTTAGTGGTTCTACCTCTGGCAACACTGGATAATGAACTTCCATTGTCTCATCGTTACCCGTGTCGAAAAGTGAATCCTGTCCGGCTTGTCGATTGCGTGAAATGTTATCGGCAAATAATTGAGCGGGTTCAACTTGTGCCAGTAATGGCGAATTCTTTCGCAGAATTCGTAAAGGTGTGTGAACGGTCCGTTCTCTTCTCGCTCCTTGATGATGCTTTCAACAATGCCGTCGCCTACGCCTTTGATAGCACCAAGACCAAAACGAATGACTTCTTTGCCCTTTCCGACCTTTTCGATGCTGAAGTCTGATACCGAGCGGTTGACATCGGGAGGAAGAACCGATATTTTCATTCGGCGACACTCCTCAATAAATGCCGTTACACGGTCTTCTTTGGTTCTATAGACCGCGAGAAGGGCAGCCATGTATTCAACTGGATAATTGGCTTTGAGCCATGCTGTTTGGTGTGACAATATTGCGTAACAAACGGCGTGTGCTTTGTTAAATGCATAACCAGCGAATGGAAGAAGAAGCTCCCACACTTGTTCTGCTGAATCTGCAGCGATTTCTCGCTCTGCTGTGCCAGCCATGAATTCAACTTTCATGCTGTCCATGGCTTCTTTATCTTTCTTACCCATGGCACGCCGCAGAATGTCTGCACGCCCAAGTGAGAATCCTGCAAGTGCCTGGACAAGTTTAAGAACCTGGTCTTGGTAAACAATGACACCGTAGGTTTCTTCCAGAATCGGCTGCATGCGATCATCGAGGTACTTTGGATTGTCGATTCCGAACTTATAGTTGATGAATTTGGGGATTTCGCCCATTGGTCCTGGACGATATAGGGCTACAAGCGCGGCAAGTTCTCGAACGCTTTGTGGTTTCAGTTGAACCGCCCATCGAGTCATTCCGCCTCCTTCAAGTTGGAAGACGCCGGTGGTTTCACCCCTTGCGAGCATGTCCCATGTCTTTTTATCATCTTCAGGGGCATTGCGAGGGTCGATGATTTTGCCGGTTGTTTGCTTGATATTTTCGACTGCTTTTGCAAGGACGGTGAGGTTTGAGAGACCGAGGAAGTCCATCTTGAGAAGCCCAATTTTCTCAAGGATTCCCATTTCGTAGGCGGTGACGGCTTGACCTTCATTGCCCCGGTACAGGGGCACATAGTCGACGAGTGGGTCTTTGGAAATAACGATTCCCGCCGCATGAACGCCAGCGTTTC
>JAPLCS010000381.1 GCA_026392145.1 Fimbriimonadales bacterium
AGATGTGAAGTCGGTCCGTGTTGAATAGGAATTCAGCATGATCGCCTGGACGAAGCTTTGTTTCTTTGTCAATTGATGCCACGAGTTTGGTGTTGCCAATTTTAAGATAGGCGACATATTGGTGTCCAAGTGGTTCCATTACGTCTACTTCGGCCTTGAGAGTATTCGATGCTGATGCGACCACATTGGTGGGCAAGTTCTTATCAAAAATCTCTTCTGGCCGAATTCCGAGAGTCACTTTCTTTCCGTTTTGACCTGCGGCTGGGTGTCCAGCTACCAGAGGGAGGCTGAAGTCACCGGCATCAACATTGTTACCGTTGATTTGAGCTTCAACAAAGTTCATAGGAGGTGATCCAATGAAGCCAGCAACAAACTTATTGGCAGGTTCTGCATACACGGTTTCCGGCTTGTCACATTGTTGCAATACGCCGTCTCTCATGATTGCCATTCTTTCACCCATGGTCATGGCTTCGACTTGGTCGTGAGTGACGTAAACCGTGGTAATTCCAAGTTTTCGGTGAAGCGAAATAAGCTCGTATCTGGTTTGAACCCGGAGTTTTGCGTCAAGGTTGGAAAGCGGCTCATCCATCAAGAAGACTTTTGGCTTTCGAACAATAGCTCTCGCAAGTGCGACACGTTGTCGCTGACCACCAGAAAGCTCTTTGGGTCTTCGAGTGAGGTATTTCTCAATGTCAAGCATTCGAGCAGCTTCTCGAACTCTTGCATCAATGTCTTGTTTAATTCTTTTTGCTTCGGCGGCGTGAGTTAATTGCCAGAAGAAACCTTTGAGCTCACGAATTCGAAGCCCAAAAGAAATATTGTCGTAGACATTCATGTGCGGATAGAGTGCGTAGTTTTGGAAAACCATCGCGATGTCTCGATCCTTGGGTGGAACATCATTGACTCGGACATCACCAATCATGATGTCGCCTTCTGATGCTTCTTCCAGACCAGCAATCATTCTCAGTGCGGTGGTCTTGCCACAACCTGAAGGGCCAACAAGCACCATAAACTCTTGATCTTTAATTTCAAGATTCAAATTGTTAACAGCTCGGACGTCTTTGCCGAATATTTTGCTAACTGCGCGAAATGCTACTCCTGCCAATGTCTACTCCGCCTAATTTTATTTAGGTCTGCCGGATTATAACTCAGATTTTTAACATAATTGTGAGGTTTGGCGTTAGTTTTCTTCCGGGATTTTGATCGAACGGTATTCTAAGGTTGAATTGAGACAAATTCGTGCTGCGTTTACTCTTATTGAACTTTTAGTGGTGATTGCTATCATCGCCATTTTGGCTGCGATTTTGTTTCCTGTTTTTGCTCAGGCAAAAGAAGCTGCAAAAAAGACTGCCTGTAGTTCTAATTTGAAAAATATTGGGACGGCAATGACCCTGTATTTGGCGGATGCAGATGATCAGTTTCCTAATACCAATGTGGTTGGTCTCTGGACAGGTCAACGATTTCGATGGCCGATCATGCCTTATTTAGCTATTGCGCAGCAACGCGTGAATCCAAATTCGAACGTTGCTTCTAGTAGTTCTGCACTCCTCTATTGTCCATCTGATGCAAGCAAGACTGGATTTAATGACACTTCTTACTCCTATGTGAGTTCGCTTTATCGACCTTGGTCGTTCTTACAGTCTGTGACTAGCTTGGTCCAACTTGCTGGTGATGGGGTATGTCCGGTTGGAACTTGCGCCTCAATTTCTTCCACCTCGGTGCAGTTTGTTGCTCAGAAAGTGATGGTGTTCGAGTGGGTCAACTCGCACAAATATGGCACCACTGGTCCCGTGGGTCCCTGGGGAAAGAATGTCGGATTTAATGTCGGTCCTGGGGTTTTGGAAGGAACGAGAAATCTTCTTTTTGTGGACACTCACGCAAAATTTACTACTGCATCTCAGATGAAAGTTTCGCAATTTGGAACCGCTGATCCAAACCTCACACCGGAAGGTGCTATGGGATCAGATTTGAAGTAAGTGTTTGTCGAACTGGTCTCGATCAGGTTTAATCTGCGGGCTTTGCTATGTCATACTCTTCTATGGCTTCGTTTAAGGAAGGGCTTAGCTTTGATGACGTCCTTCTCATTCCCGCACACACCGAAGTACTTCCTAGCGAAGTAAACCTTTCGACTGAGTTACTTCCTGGCATCAAGCTTCGAGTTCCGATTGTTTCCGCACCGATGGATACCGTGACTGATGCACGCATGGCGGTAGCGATGGCACGAGAAGGTGGAGTGGGCGTGTTGCACCGAACGATGTCTATCGAGGAGCAGGCAACAGCTGTGGATCGAGTGAAGCGGTCTGAAAGCGGGGTTATCACTAAACCGTTCAAATTAACTGCAGGTGAGACGATTCAAGATGCAGTCAACTTGATGGAGAAGTACCACATTAGTGGTGTTCCTATCGTTGATGGAAACGGACATTTAGTTGGCATTCTAACGAACCGAGATATCCGCTTTGAGTCTGATTATTCTCAACCTATTTCAACTCGGATGACTTCGGAGGGATTGGTTACGGCTCCTGTAGGGACTACTTTGGAACAAGCCCAGCACATGCTTGCCGACAATCGAATTGAAAAGTTGCCCATCGTTGATGCCGATGGATTTCTTAGGGGACTAATCACAATAAAAGATATTTTGAAGGTCCAGCAGCATCCTCTTGCGACAAAAGATGAGAAGGGTCGTTTGATTGTTGGTGCAGCGATTGGAGCACTAAGGCAGCCTTATGAACGTGCAAAGGAACTTCATGATGCTGGAGTTGACTTTGTGGTAATTGATGCGGCACACGGTCACTCAAAGGGCGTGATGGATTGTTTGAAGATGTTGAAGTCCAAACTCCCTGATTTGAAAGTGATTGCTGGTAACGTCGCAACCGCAGAAGGTGTGAGAGCCTTGCATGCACTTGGCGCAGACGGTCTTCGGCTAGGGATTGGGGCTGGCTCAATTTGTACCACGAGGATTGTGGCTGGTGTGGGAGTTCCACAATTTACCGCGGTCATGGATTGCTGTGAAGAGGCAAACAAACTTGGAATTTCAACGATAGCTGATGGTGGGATTCGTGCTTCGGGCGATATTGTGAAGTGTCTCGCAGCTGGAGCTAGTGCGGTCATGATGGGCAACATGTTTGCTGGCTGCGAAGAAAGTCCGGGCGAAATTGAAATCTATCGAAACCGAGCCTACAAGGTCTATCGGGGAATGGGTTCGGTAGGTGCCATGAAGTCTGGTTCCAGCGACCGTTACATGCAGATTAAGGATGCTGGAGCAGTAATCGTGCCCGAAGGTGTTGAAGGTCGAGTGCCATTTAAGGGACTCTTGCGAGATACGATGGCGCAGATGATTGGTGGTTTGCGATCAGGAATGGGCTATGTTGGCGCTGAGACCCTAGAGCAGTTGAGAGAGCGAGCGGAGTTCATCAAGATTACTGGAGCCGGGCTTCGAGAAAGTCATCCTCATGATGTTCAAATTACCAAGGAACCACCGAACTACAGCTCACCATTCGGAAGCTCAGACGGAAACTGAGTAGCCGCAATTGCTTAGGTTTCGTTCGGTTTACAATAGGAATGTGGACCGTACCAAAAGAAC
>JAPLCS010000298.1 GCA_026392145.1 Fimbriimonadales bacterium
ATCATTACCGCATGCCTCGATGCATGCACCAAATATGCCAACGAGCGCACCGTCGGCACCGAAGTAATTGGCAAAAAGCAACTCGTCCAGCAAATGATTGCCTCCATGGCAAAAGGCCGAGACGTTGGTCGGCTACTCTACTACCAAGTAGGTTGGATGAAGAATATGGGAATCAGACACACCAGGGAATGCTCCATGGCAAAATGGGTGAACTGTGAAGCCGCATTCGATGCCGCCAACAAAGCCATCGAAGTTCACGGCGCCTACGGATTCAGTGATGAATTCCCAGTGGAACGATATTTCCGCAACTCTCGTGGAGCAATGATTTACGAAGGCACCCACGAAATCCATACGCTCATGCAAGCCGAATACGAGTTGGGCTACCGTGTTGATCGCCGACTCGCGCATACGTTGCCAGCCTGGCCAGTCAAATAGCGAAACCACTCTGGCAACCCTCAAGTGAAAGTCAGCAAGAAGTGTCACAATAGGACATGATTCTCGCTGACCTCACTTGGAAGGAAGTGGACGCCCTGAGCCGCGACACTATCGTGGTGATCCCAACGGGCTCATTGGAACAACACGCCGCATTCCTCCCTGTTTTCACCGACTCTCTCATCGCGACAGCAGTCAGTCAAGCCGTCGAAGCCCGAACCACCGACAAAATTCTCCTCACCCCATGCCTCTGGCTCGGCGCAAGCGGGCACCACATCAATTTTGTTGGAACCTGCTCCGCAAGCATGCAAGGCTACATTGAGTCACTCAAGGCAGTCATAGAGTCGTTCGAACGGCACGGTTTTCACCGATTCCTAATCATCAATGGACATGGAGGCAACGACCAACCCAACGGAGTCACCCTCCGAATGATCAAGGAACAAAAACAACACCTCACCCTTGGCCATTCACTTTACGCAAAGTTCGGCGAAGCTACCATCGCTGAGCAACTCCAAGGCAAGCTCAACACCATGCAACACGCTTGTGAAGCCGAAGTCAGTCTCATGCTCCATCTACATCCAGATAAAGTTCGCACCAGTCTCCTCCGAGATGACGGACTCCGATCACAGCCTCCCACCCAAACACTTGTAAAAATGTGGGACGAAATCAGCGAAGAAGGTTCCTTCGGCTTTGCAACATTAGGCACCGCCGAAAAAGGCAAAGCCATTTTCGAGGCCTGCGTTGATGGACTCGTCCAAGAAATCGAAGCAATCCACCGAGGAATCGCATTCCACGGAATTTTTTAATGGCTAAACCACGCATCCACCATACCGATGACCCAATTGAAACGGCCGTCCTTGTCTGCATTAACGAGGATGAGTCCGAAGACTCCGTGGTCGAAGATGAACTTGCAGGCCTTTGCGAAGCTGCCGGCGTTGAACCTCTGACCCTCATCCGCCAGCGACTAGACCGACCCTACAAAGGAACGTTCATAGGCACCGGAAAAGTCGAAGAAATCGCCGTAGTCGCCGCCGACCTCGAAGCCGACATGGTCCTTATCGACGGTGAGGTCAGCGGGATGCAACAAAGAAACCTTGAAAAAGCGTTTGGTCGAAAAGTTGTCGACCGAACCCAGTTGATTCTCGATATCTTCGCCCGCCGAGCAAGGACCAAAGAAGGCATGCTCCAAGTCGAACTCGCACAGCTCACCTACATGATGCCCAAGCTCATGGCGGTGTACACCAAGTTCGAACGCCAAAAAGGTGGCATCGGAATGCGTGGTCCCGGTGAAACCAAACTGGAATCAGACAAACGACTCGTAAGAGACCGCATCTCCAAGCTCAAAGGCGACATCGAAGAAGTCAAAAGAGTCCGTGATCAGCAACGAGCCAGCCGACGCAAACACCCCTTCCCCTTCGCTTCCATCGTCGGCTACACCAGTGCAGGCAAGAGTTCCCTCATGAATAGAATGTCCGGCACAGATCTCCTTGCAGATGCCATGCCGTTTGCAACGCTTGACCCAACCACCAGAAAAATAGATCTGCCCGACGGTTACGCACTCTTCCTTACCGATACCGTAGGTTTCATCCGCAATCTCCCCACCCACCTCGTGGCAGCCTTCCAATCCACCCTCGAAGAGGTCACCTTCTCAGACTTCATTATTAACCTTGTTGATATCAGCAACCCCGCCTGGGAAGCTCAGATGGACGCCGTCGTGCTCACCCTCGAACGCCTGGGTGCCAACGACAAACCCATGATTACCGTCTTCAACAAAATTGATTTGGTAACCGATCCAACAGTTCGAAGAGACCTCATCGCAGAATTCCCCAATTCCGTGGCAATCTCCGCCACTACAGGTGAAGGCATGAACGACCTTATGAACGCAATCAAAAAGCAGGTTCAAGAACTCCTCGGATCAGTCAAAGCCCTCATCCCGTACACCCACAACCACCTGCTCCAAGAATGCTACAACTTCGGTCGCGTTCTCAAAGAGGAGTACCGTGAAGACGGAATCTACGTTGAAGCCGAACTCGTGGCTGAAATGAGAGGCATCCTCAGCAAATACGCTATCTAACTGCATCGCAGGATACAATAAGAGCATGAAAGTCGGCGTGATTATGGGTAGCAAAAGCGACTGGGAAACCATGTCCGCCGCCGTCAAAGTCCTCGAATCGTTCGGCGTGGAGTGCGAGGCCGAAGTAGTATCTGCACACCGAACACCCGAAAGAATGGTGGAGTACGCCAAAACAGCACGCGAACGAGGAATCAGCGTGATAATTGCAGGAGCCGGCGGCGCCGCACACCTACCAGGAATGGTGGCGAGTCTCATTGATTCCCTCTACTCCATAGTCCAAATGCCAGCGGGCATTCCAGTCGCCACCGTCGCCATCGGGAATTCACACAACGCTGCACTTTTGGCGGTGAGAATCCTCAGTACTTCCAACCAAGACCTTGCCCATAAGTTAGAACAGCATGCGAACGACATGAAAGACCTCGTAGCTCAAATGAACAAAGAACTTAACTAAACGAGTTTGACGACTACCGACCGCCCATTCCCGAAGTCGAAATACCTTTCACAAAGTACTTTTGAGCTGCCAAAAACAGCACAATCGTCGGCAAAATATGAATAAGCGAAGCCGACATCAACTGCCCCATATTCGTTCCAAATGAATCTTGGAACATCCGCAGTCCAATCGAAACCGTGTACCGTTCACTAGAATTCAAATAAATCAGCGGTCCATCAAAATTGTCCCAGTTTGCAATAAAAGAAAATACCGTCACCGTCGCCAACGCGGGCCCACTCAAAGGCAAAATCAAATGCCTCCAAATAGTCAAATAGCTCGCACAATCCATCAACATCGCCTCATCCAGCTCATTCGGAATACCCATAAAAAACTGACGTAGCAAAAAGATATTGAACGCCCCGCCACCCAGATAGGCAGGCAGAATCAAAGGAAAAAAAGTGTCAATCGCGCCGAGCGACCGCCAAATCATAAACACCGGAATCATCGTGACTTGGCTCGGAAGCATCATCGTCGCCAACAACAACCCAAACAGAACCTTATTACCCTTAAACTTAAAGCGAGCAAATCCATAAGCAACCAACGACGAGGAAAGCACCGTCCCGAAAGTTGCCAGCACCGTCACAAAAATTGTATTGAGAACAAAACTTGGAAACGGCAAAGCACTCCATGCGGCAGGAAAATTCTCAAGCGTCGGTTGGGCAGGAATCACCCTCGTTGGATCCTTGGCAATCTCCTGATTCGTCTTCAACGCGGTCGAAAGCGTCCAGAAAAACGGAACCGAGAACATCATCGACCCAAGAACCAACAGCCCCAAAACCAAAGCTTTCCAGCTTGCTCTCATTTAGCCCCACCCTCACTCATTTGGCCTCACCTTCATAGTGCACCCAACGCTTGGAAATCAAAAACTGAATACCCGTCAAAGCAAGCAAAATAGCAAAAAGCACCCAAGCCATGGCGCTAGCCTTGCCCAACTTAAAGTACTCAAACGCATTCCTAAACAAATAAAGAGCATAGAACAAGGATGCATTGTTAGGCCCGCCATTGGTCATTACATAAGCCTGAGTGAACACCTGAAACGAGCCTATTACACCCAGGACTAAATTAAAAAAGACAACCGGCGATAGCAAGGGCAGAGTAATGTTCTTAAACTGCTTCCATCCACCCGCACCATCCAAAATCGCAGCCTCATAGTAAGTCGGTGAAATCCCCTGCAATCCCGCCAAAAATATAATCATCCGCCCGCCGCCAGCTCCCCAAAGCGACATCAAAATAAACGCAGGCATTGTCCACTTTTCATCCTGAAGCCACTGGGGTGCACCAAAACCAAACGTCTTGAGCACTAAATTCAAAATCCCGTTGTCGGCATTAAACATCCACTGCCACAAAACCGCCGAAGCCACCGCAGGCACCAGCGACGGCAAATAGAAAAACGTGCGGAACAATGGTATGCCTTTCACAGGAGTGTTCAGTAATAATGCGATTCCTAGCGAGGCTGAAATCCCAAGCGGAACCGAAAACAATGCATAAGTAACCGTAATCCGAAGTGATTTCCAAAACAGTGGGTCTTCATAAAAAAGTCGCCGATAGTTCTCCCCGCCAATAAACTCAATACTCGCCAAATCGTATTTATGAAACGACAAATACAACGATGTAAGCATCGGTCCCAAAGTCAAAATCAAAAATCCGAAGACCCAAGGCAAAATGAATGCATAACCAACATGAGCGGACTTTTTCACAGGTCAGGATCCTCCGCCAAAATCTTGTTGATCTTGCGAGTCGCTTCTCTCATCGCCACCCCCGCATCTCGCTCCCTCCCGGCAATTAAGTTATCAACCTCTGAATTCAAGGCATTCACCCACTCCATCCATCGGTCATTGATAGGCAGAGGTCGAGCACCAGCAATCGCCTGAGTAAAAACCCCAATCTGATACGGTGCCTCCTTAGGATGCAAAAATTCATCCGAATAAGCCACCGACTTGCGACTAGGGAAAGCACGTCGAATCCGAGCATAGAGCATCATCTCCGTCGGCTCACTGGTCAAGTAGCGAATAAATCTCCACGCTGCTTCCGGATGCTGAGTATTCCTCGAGAGAACCAACTGATTTCCCTTTACAAACGTCGTTCCTGATTTGGGACCCACTGGCAAAGGGCAAACATCCCACTCAAAGTCCTTGATGACCTTGCGATACCGGGGCGTCATCCCCATAAACTCACAAATCATTCCCACCTTGCCACTCTCAAAGGTAAACGCTCCATTCGCACCCTGAGCAGGAGTAGGACTACATCGATCCTTCCAAATTAAATCCGCCAAAAACTGATAACCCTGAATCGCTCCCGGCTGATCAAGCAAACATGTTTTCTTATCTGCAGATAAATAGTCTCCACCAAAGCCCCACACAAACGGAACATATCCGGGCCACAAAGGAAGAACATAGCCATAGCGAACCGGTTTTCCACCCTCAATCGTAGTAATCCGCTTGGCATACTCCCGAAACTTCTCAAACGTCCACTCTCCGCGCTGAGAGAGCACAAAAGGATCTTCTAAGTCAGCGGCTTTCATTAACGTCTTGTTGTAGTACATTACATGACCACCACCCAATACGTTCAATCCCAACAACCTACCAGTAGTCTTGGACTCTAAAATTGCCGCCGGGAAAAAATCACTCTCTTTGAAATCCTGGTCCCTCACCGCCAAATCAGTCAAATCATAAAAGTAGTTTCTTTTGGCCAACTTAGGAAAGTTGTACATATCAACCCGCATGACATCAGGGGCAGTTCCCGAAGCCAGCATCATCACCATCTTCTGATGATAAGAGTTCGCCGGAACGGTAAACAATTTCACATAAAGGTCAGGGTTCTTCCGGTTAAAGTCAGCAATCATCTGCCGCTCAACCTCTAACTGCTCAGGATTACCCCATGCCATGTACCGAACACACTCTTTATCAGGAGGGCAACCAGGTAGCCGTTGGCAACTTGTCATCAACACATTGACAAAAACAAAGCTCAAGCCAAGGAAAAGTAACCCTTTCGCCACCATTCCAAGAGTTCGATAAGTACGTTCCCTAATCAAGCCTCAACCCCATGAACGAACAAGAACTCCACACTGAACTAAACTCTTGTGCATTCTATCTGATTCGAACACCTTAACAATGAAAAGATAGAATCACTCAATTTTCTGGTTCATCATTCACTAAAAAGACTAAATTAACATTCCCTTAACATTCTCTTATCAAAACCTTAACAAAATTATTCCTCAATTGTTAACGAAATGAAACACCTTAAAAAGGCGTTCACTCTCATTGAACTCCTCGTTGTCATCGCTATCATCGCAATTCTTGCGGCAATCCTTTTCCCAGTATTCGCCCAAGCCAAAGGTGCTGCAAAGCAGGCCACAAACGTCAGCAACCTCAAGCAAATTGGTCTTGCAGCCCTTCTCTATGCAGCAGACTTTGATGATAATGCTCCTGCCAACGGTGGAACATGGAATGGCAAAACAATCAACAACGGTTCATGGTACTGGGTGTTCCACTTCTCATCCTATGTAAAATCCAAGCCAGCAAATTGGAATCAGACCAAGGACAGTTTCTTTGTAAGCCCGAACGCTCCAATGGTGAACAGGATTTTCTTGGACGAGTCAGGAAGCAACCCCCGAGTTACGTTTGCAGAGGCCATGGGATGGACCACTCAATGGGGACTCACTCGAACGGTCAACCCGGCTAACAACCGCACCGCTCTCAGCTACTTCTCCACCTATGCAATCAATGAGCATCTGATGGATGAGTCACCAAGCATGACCGGATGGGAAGCACCTGCCAACTCCTTCATGATCCTTGAAGCCACCGACTCCGAAATTGAGGGCGATGAAATGGATGAACTTTACAGCCGAACCCAAAACTGCGTTGCAAACTCAGCGATTGCGGCTGAATACGCAAGGGCTCCAATGGGAGGACACAATCTCGGCACCTCCATTACTTACCTAGATGGGCACGTGAAGTGGCGACGAACAGACTGGGGAACTCCTGGTAACCAGTGTGCAACCATAACTAGAGCGAATCCGGACGGTACGAGCGGAACTGTAATGCACATTAACTTTCCGCCAAGCACAACCGGTGGACCATCAGTCCGACAAATCGGCTGGACCCCATTCATTCAGTAATCCAAAAGGCTCGTCTCTCAACTCACCAAACTCAACGAAACACCATCCAGACGGATGGTGTTTCGTTTCTACCACCCCTCACCATGCTGGCTTCTGCAATCATCGCACTCGCATCAATCCAACTATCTGGCAAATTAGCAATCGAGGCCAACAATCTGCCCCTCATCCAACCAACTCTCTTCACCGAGCCCGTTGAATTCGATGCCGACGATCCAGCAATCCTCTACAACGCCAAATATCCCCATCAATCTCTCATCTTAGCAACGGATAAGGAAAAGGCGCATTCCGAACCACAATCGGGCGGAGGAATCTATGTTTTCAATCTTCAAGGCAAGATACTCAACAAAGTCAAAGGCCTTGATCGCCCCAACAATATTGACGTAATCCAGTCATTCCAAATCGCAAATGAAAAAAGTTCGATTGCCGTGGTGACCGAACGATTAAAAACTCAACTCAGAATTTACAAAGTCACATTACAAGGCTCCTTCATCGACCTGACTGGAAGTACCCAAGTATTCCAATCTGAGAACGAACAAGGCGAAGATCGAGCGCCAATGGGAATTGCATGCTGGCAATCAAAGGGTAAATCCTATGCAATCGTATCCCCCAAGGCCGGCAAAGCAACCCGACATCTGGAACAACTTGAACTGAAATGGAACCCCATAACGAAAAAAATTGATGCCCATTCAGTCAATAGATTGGGTTCATTCAGCACGAAGAAAGAGACCGAGTCCATGACTGTGGATCAGTCATCAAACCATCTTTACTATTCCGATGAACTCGTCGGAATCAGAAAGATTTCTCTAACCAACCCAAAATCGCCAGAACTCCTCATCCAAAACTCCCAGCACATCGGTGACCACGAAGGATTAGCCATCTGGAACAACATCCTCATAAGCACCGACCAAAGGAAAGATGAGTCGGTTTATTGGTTCTATTCTCTATCCACAAACCAACTCGTTGGCGGGTTCAAAACTCCCGTTGACGAAACCGATGGAATAGAAATCTGTTCCAAGCCACTTGGAACAGATTTCCCCAACGGAATCATGGTGGCTATGAACAGCAAAGGCAAGAATTTCGCCATTTTTGATTTACGCAAATTTCCCAATCCTAACCCCAAAACACTTGCAATCCCCCGCTATGAGCGATAATCTGAGGGAGCAATGGCGCTTTTAAGTTTGGTCGCATTATCAATGGTTACTTCTTCCCAATTCGGAACATTCGAAGGCTCTCCCGTCACCCTCTATTCGCTTAAGAATAAGAATGGAATGGTCGCCAAAATCATGGACTTCGGAGCAACTGTCGTCTCACTCACCGCTCCCGATCGAAACGGAAAACTCGAAGAAGTCACCCTCGGCTTTGATTCTTTTGACAACTACCCCACCAAGAGCCCCTACTTTGGCTGCATTGCCGGGCGAGTCGGAAACCGGATTGCCAAAGGACAATTCTCACTCAACAACGAGGCGTATCAACTTCCTATCAACAATGGCATGAACAGCCTTCATGGCGGCGTCAAAGGCTTCGACAAACGCATCTGGACCGTCACAGCGGCACCCACTGCCAAAAGCAATTCGATAACCATGAAGTACGTCAGCCCAGACGGTGAAGAAGGCTACCCAGGTGAACTAACCAGCTATGTCACCTACACTCTGACGAATTCTAACGAACTCAAAATCGACTACAAAATCACCGCAAAGTCAAAAACCATCCAAAACCTCACCAACCATACCTACTTCAACCTCGGTGGACCAAAGTCAAAAGATTGCACCGACCATAAAATGCAAATCCTCGCCGACAGCATAACCCCAGTTGATGAAAGTCTGATTCCAACTGGAGAGTTTATGAAAGTTCAAGGAACACCGTTCGACTTCAACAAACTCACCACCATCGGTACCAGAATCAATGACAGCCACGAGCAAATTAAATTCGGTGGCGGTTACGATCACAACTGGGTGCTGAGCGGACCAAGAAATACACTTCGAAACGTGGCA